>DATEIF010000153.1:0-18956 GCA_035279205.1 Vineibacter sp. | reverse complement strand
GCGCTCGACGTTGAGGATCTTGCCGCGCAGGGGCAGGATCGCCTGGTACTGGCTGTCGCGCCCGCTCTTGGCGCTGCCGCCGGCCGAGTCACCCTCGACCAGGAACAGCTCGGAGAGGGCCGGATCGCGCTCCTGGCAGTCGGCCAGCTTGCCCGGCAGCGACGAGATGTCGAGGGCACCCTTGCGCCGGGTAAGCTCGCGCGCCTTGCGGGCAGCCTCGCGGGCGGCAGCCGCCTCGGCCACTTTGGAAACGATTTTTTTTGCCTCCGACGGATGCTCTTCGAACCACTGCGCGAGCTTCTCGCCGACCGCGGTCTCGACCGCCGGCCGCACCTCCGAGGACACCAGCTTGTCCTTGGTCTGCGCCGAGAATTTGGGATCCGGCACCTTGACCGACAGCACGCAGGTCAGGCCCTCGCGCATGTCATCGCCCGACAGCGAGACCTTCTCTTTCTTGGCGATGCCGCTTTCCTCAGCGTACTTGTTGACCGTCCGGGTGAGGGCGGCGCGGAAGCCGGCGAGATGCGTGCCGCCGTCGCGTTGCGGGATGTTGTTGGTAAAGCACAGCATGGTCTCGTGGTAGGAGTCGTTCCACTCCAGCGCCACCTCCATGTCGATGCCGTCCTTTTCGGCGCGGATCGAGACCGGCGGCACCAGCGCCTGCTTGTTGCGGTCGAGGTAGCGAACGAAAGCCTCGACACCGCCCTCATAGAACAGCTCGACGGTGTTGGGCTCGACGCCACGCATGTCGGTCAACACGATCCGCAGGCCCGAGTTCAGGAACGCGAGCTCGCGCAGCCGGTGCTCCAGGGTTGCGAAGTCGAACTCGGTCTTGGTGAACGTCTTGGGCGACGGCAGGAACGTGACGGCAGTGCCGCGCTTGTCGGGGCCGGCATCGCCGACCACCTCGAGATCCTTCTCAGGCTCCCCGTCGCGGAAGCGCATGTGGTATTCCTTGCCGCCACGCCAGATCCGCAGATCGAGGAAGGTCGACAGGGCATTGACCACGGAGGCGCCGACGCCGTGCAGGCCGCCTGAGACCTTGTAGGCGTTTTGCTCGAATTTGCCGCCGGCATGAAGCTGGGTGAAGATCACCTGCGCTGCCGACACGCCTTCCTCAGGATGCATGTCCGTCGGAACGCCGCGGCCGTTGTCGGTGACGCTCACCGAGCCGTCGCCATGCAGGATCACCTCGACCCGGTCGCAAAAGCCGGCCAGCGCCTCGTCGATGGCATTGTCGACGATTTCGTAGACCATGTGATGCAGACCGGTGCCGTCATCGGTATCGCCGATGTACATGCCGGGGCGCTTGCGCACAGCGTCCAGGCCGCGCAGCACCTTGATCGAGTTGGCGTCGTAGTCGCCGACCGCGTCTGGCACCAGCGGGATATCGCCTTCGGTCGGGATCTTCGGATCGTTGGTTTCGTCGGCCATGTGCCTACCGGGGGTGCGTCAGTGGGGTACGATGTCGCCCGCCTCGATGCGCAGGAACTGGGCCTGGCCGGCGAGCGGTGCAAAGGCTGAAGTGTCGGTGCCCGTCATCCAGGCCTGGGTGCCCAGCGCCAGGATTTCTTCAAACAACGCCGCGCGCTTGCGTGAATCGAGATGGGCGGCAATCTCGTCGAGCAGCAACAGGGGCGGGCGGCCGCGCGCCAGCGTCGCCAGTCGGGCGTGCGCCAGCACGATGGCGACCAGGACCGCCTTCTGCTCGCCGGTCGAGCCTTGGGCGGCCGGGATGTCGCGATCCAGGTGGCGCACGGCGAGGTCGGCGCGGTGTGGGCCGCACACGGTGGCGCCGGCCTGCCCGTCGAGGCCGCGGTTGGCGGCCAGCCGTTCGCGCAGCCGGTCCTCGGCGTCGAGCGCCGCCATCTCCATGACCCAGCCCTCGACCTCGCCGGTGAGCGCCAGGCTGGCGCGCGGGAAGGGGCCCACGCCCAGGCGCGCCGCTTGATCGAGTCGCGCCACCAGATCGAGCCGTGCCACGGTCAGTGCCACGCCGTGGCGTGCCATGGTGTCCTCGACGGCGGCAAACCAGTGTCCGTCGGTGCGGCCCTCGGCCAGCAGGCGCGCGCGCTGGCGCATGGCCTGCTCATAGGCGGCAAGGCTGCTGGCATGCGCTGGGTCGAACGCCGCCACCATACGGTCGAGGAACCGGCGCCGGTTGCCCGGACCGTCGACCCAGATGCGATCGAGCTGCGGCGTCAGCCAGATGGCCACCACATGTTCGCCCAGGGCCAGTTGGCTCGATGCCTGGCGTCCGTCGATGCGCACGACCCGTCGGCCGGCCTCGCCCTCGCCGTTGGCGGCCGGCACCGTCTCCAGGCCGGTGCCGATGGCGACCCGGCCGCCGGGGACGTCCAGGACGGCCGCGACGGCCCAGCCCGACAGCGCCGGCGGCTCGTTTGCCTTCACGCCGCGCTGGATTTCGTCCAGGCGGCTGCGGCGCAGCCCGCGGCCGGGTGCCAGGAACGAGACGGCCTCCAGCAGGTTCGTTTTACCGGCGCCGTTGTCGCCCACCAGGATGACGGGACCAGGAGCCAGATCGGCGCGCAGCCGCTGGTAGTTGCGGAATTCGGTCAGCCGCAGCTGCCGCACCGCCAATGGACCGCTGGCCGGTGCGAAAGGAAGTGCCGGCTCAGTCGTATCGGCGGTCGGGTCGATGAAAGCGTGACGGGCGCCGCCGCTCATACGCGCATCGGCATGAGGACGTAGAGCGCGCTCTCATCGGCCGCATCGCGCACGATGGTGGGCGAACCCGCATCCGCCATCAGGAAGCGGGCGTCCGCACCGGAAATCTGCGACGTGATGTCCAGCAGATAGCGCGAATTGAAGCCGATCTCGATGGGCGCCCCGCCATAGCCGACCTCGATCTCTTCGGTGGCGCTGCCGGCATCCGGGCTGGTTGCCGACAGGGTCAATGCATTATTGCCCAGCGACAGCTTGATGGCGCGCGACTTCTCGGTCGAGATCGTGGCGACACGATCGACGGCGGCGGAGAACTCGGCGCAGCGTACTTCCATCATCTTGTCGTTGCCGCTGGGAATGACCCGCTCGTAGTCCGGGAAGGTGCCGTCGATCAGCTTCGACGTCAGCGTGATGCTGCCCAGCGCGAAGCGGATCTTGGTCTCCGACAGCTCGATATCGATCGGGTTCTCGGTCTCGTCGATCAATTTCCGCAGCTCGCTCACTGTCTTGCGCGGCACAATCACGCCCGGCATCTCGGCGGCACCGGCCGGCAGCGGCAGCTCGACCCGGGCCAGCCGGTGGCCGTCCGTCGCAACCCCGCGCAGCACGTCCACACCCTCGGCCTTGGCAGCATGCACATAGATGCCGTTGAGGTAGTACCGGGTCTCCTCGGTCGAGATCGCGAACCGCGTCCGGTCGATGATCGCTTTCAGGTCGGTGGCCGACATCTGAAACTTGTGCGGCAGGTCGCCGTCGTTCATCTGCGGGAAGTCACCCACCGGGAGGCACTGCAGCGTGAACCGCGAGCGGCCGGCCCGCAGGGTCAGGCTGCCGTCGGTCCCGGTTTCGATCTCCACCTGCGCGCCGTCCGGCAGTTTGCGCGCAATCTCATACATGGTGTGCGCCGGCGCGGTTGTCGATCCCGTCTTGGACGCCGTGGCATCGACCTGCTCGACGATCGTCAGGTCCATGTCCGTCGCAGCCAGGCCCAGTCGCCCTTTCTGCGCCGTCAGCATGACATTGGACAGAATCGGAATGGTGTTGCGGCGCTCAACGACAGACTGGACGTGCGTCAAGGCCTTCAGGAGGGCGGCCCGTTCGATGGTCAGTTTCATGGCCGGGAATCGATTACCCAAAGCGGGTGGTTGAAACAGCCGGGAGGGGTCCCGGGTCGCTCCGCGGCGGCGCCCTGGCCGGTCAACGCCGGCATAGCGGTCCGGCACGAGGCCGGACCCAGGCGAACACGCGAAACGGCCGGGGACTATACCATGCCGGGGTCGGTTGAATAGCGCATTTCGCTGCGTTTTCCGGCTGTTAGCGCCGATTCCAGGGGCCGCGGTGGCGGTCCGAAAAAAGGGGTGCCGCGAACCGGCACCCCTCGAAAACAGGCTGCGGTCGGGGCTTAGCCCTGCAGCAGCTTTTTCAGCAGCTCGACGTCCTCGCCGATCGTGCCGTCACTGGCCTTCAGCTCTTCGATCTTGCGTACCGCGTGCATGACCGTGGTGTGGTCGCGGTTGCCGAACTTGCGGCCGATCTGCGGCAGGCTGCACTGCGTCAGGACCTTGGCCAGGTACATGGCCACCTGCCGTGGGCGGGCCACCGACCGCGAGCGCCGCGGCGAGTGCATCTCGCTGATCTTGATGTTGTAGTGCTGGGAGACCCGCAGCTGGATCTCCTCGATGCTGATCCGCCGGTCGGCGGCGCGCAGCACGTCGTGCAGGACCTCCTGGGCGGTCTCGAGGTTGGTATCCCGCCCGACCAGCGTGGCATGGGCGATCACACGATTGAGCGCACCCTCCAGCTCGCGCACGTTGGTCGTGATCTTGTGGGCGAGGAACTCCAGCACCCGTTCCGGGACCTTGACCTTGGAGCGCTCGATCTTGCTCTGCAGGATGCCCAGCCGCAGCTCGTAGGTGGTGGCATGGATATCCGCCACCAGCCCGTGCGACAGGCGCGAGCGCATGCGGTCTTCGATGCCGTCCAGCTCCTGCGGCGCCTTGTCGGACGACAGCACGATCTGCTTGTGCTGATCGACCAGGGCGTTGAACGTATGGAAGAACTCTTCCTGGCTGGTGTCCTTGCCGCAGATGAACTGTACGTCGTCGACCATCAGGACATCGACGCCGCGGAACTGCTCCTTGAACGAAATGGTGTTCTTGGCACGCAGCGCCTGGATGAAGCGGTTCACGAACGTCTCGGCCGACAGGTAGAGCACCCGGCGCTGTGGCTCGCGTTCACGGACGGCGTGCCAGATGGCGTGCATCAGGTGCGTCTTGCCCAGGCCGACGCCGCCGTAGAGGAACAGAGGATTGAACGTCGGCGTGTCGGCTTCCGCCACGCGCCGGGCTGCGGCGTAGGCAAACTCGTTCGACTTGCCGACGACGAACCCGTCGAAGGTGAAGCGCGCGTCCGGCTGATTGAGCAGGTCGTCGTAATTGCGCTCGGGCGTGCGCGACGTCGGCGGCCCGGTGCGCGGCAGCGCCGGCGGCACGACCGGCGGCATGGTTGGCCGCGGGCTGGCCGCGATCGACGGCGTGTCGGCGATCTCGGGGCCGCGGCGGACCACGATCGGCGGCTGCACGACGATCTCCAGCGCCCTCACGCTGGGGTTCTCGCGCTGCCACAGTACCCGTAAGCGATCGACATAGTGGCTGCTGACCCAGTCGCGCATGAAGCGCGTCGGCAGCGCCAGCCGCAGGCGGCCCTCGCGGAAGTCTCCCAAGGTCAGTGGCGCCAGCCAGGTACTATAGGCCTTCTCGCTGACCTCCTGCTGCAGCCGCTCCTGAACTCTCACCCATTGGGCTTCTAGCGTCCCCCTGAAGATATGGTCAGCCATGCCCGTCCCCGCTGTGGTCGCGACCTTGTTGTTGGTTTCGGGTTGTTGCTCGGATTTCGCCAGCCCGTGTTTCACCGCAGCCCCCATCCTACTTCTGACTCCATGGCAGTCCATCTGCTTTCCAGCCCGACGTGACGCCGCGATGGCCGGCGTCGTCGAGGGTTCCCTCGAACCCGCTTGCGACATTGAGGCAACATCGATAGCCGGCAGCCGTCATGGCCTTGGCCGCGGCTGCCGAACGCACACCACTGCGACACAACATCAACAACGGCATGTCGCGATTGGCCCCGACGTGCTCCGTCACCTTGGCGACGAAGTCCGGGTCGATCTGCATCGAAGGAAATGTCTGCCACTCGACCGTGACCAGCGCCTTGCCCAGCGTGCGCATGTCAGGCGTACCGACATAAGCCCACTCGGCCGCGGTACGCACATCGATCAACGTGGCTTGCGAAATCTCCTCGAGCATCCGCCACGCATTGGCGGGTGACACGTCTCCTGCGTAGCCAGTGGTGGGGGCGATCGCGTAACGCTCAGAAATGTCGATCGCCTGGCTCATGCGTCCCCACCCACCTTCCGCGGCACATGAACGATCGGATGCAGAACCGGCCTTGGCCATGCTGCGTGAGGAGAAATCGGACGGACGGCGGACTTCAACTAAGGGACACGGCCCCAAGTCGGAACGTCGTGCCGACAGCTCCCCTGACCAGCGATGTGTTTTGTGCGGCGTTGTTAGCGCCGAGACCGGTTCGCGAAGTACGACCCCACGCTCGCGAACGAGGAAACCTTAGACGCGGTGCCCGGCCATCGCAACGATGACGACGATGCCAGCCGAAAATAATTCGATACCAGAGTCGGTACGATCGTGTGACGGTCTCTTGACAAGCGACCTACGGCCATCGCCGTAACGGGATCGACGATGCGGCGCATCGCTTCGTGACCTGTGATGTCTGCTAGATGTAGCGACGCGGTGTGAGGTTCGCTCAACGGAGGCGATTTGCATGCGGCGCTGCGACACGCGCGCTGTGCTTCGTTCGTTTACAGGCATCAATGTGGATAGTGTGAGTCACGGGATATCGATGTCATCGCGATCGCTGCGTTGACGTCGTTGCCGCCAGCAACTTGATACGACATGCGTTGCCACGCAGCGGCGCGACGATGCGATGACTGGGTTCGCCTGTGAGACGCGTGCGATGTGCGAGCGCGTCGTGATGGAACATGAGGAACGAAACAACGCAACGATGCGCGCATGAAAAAAGCGCCGGTCCGATGACCGGCGCTTTTGCCGTCGTGCGTGCCGATGTTCGATCAGGCCATCTTGTTGATGCGCGCCGCAAGGCGCGACGTCTTGCGTGCCGTCGTGTTGCGATGGGCGGCACCCTTGCCGGCACCTCTCGCGAGCTCACTCTCCGCCGACCGCAACGCAGTCAGTGCTGCAGTCTTGTCGCCGCTGCTAATCGCGTCTTCCACCTTGCGCACGGATGTACGCATCCGTGAGCGACGCATCTGGTTGACCAGAGTGCGACGTTCGGTCTGGCGGGCGCGCTTCTCGGCGGATTTATGATTGGCCATCTTGTTCCATCCGGTGAGCCCGAGGGCCCGGAAAATGCTGATCTCGTGAAGGCGCGGCTTATACCGATGCCCTCGGGAGGCGTCAAGACTGTGGCGACTTGTCGCTAACGCCTTGAATCAACACCTTATCCGGGCCCCAGACGACCGCCTCAGCGATGCTTCCAGTCGGCTTTTCGCTTGTCGGCGAAGGCATTCATGCCCTCGAGCCGGTCGTCAAAGGCGAAGGTGGCGTGGAAAGTACGCCGCTCGAACTTGATGCCGGTCGCCAACGGCGTCTCGAAAGCCTGGTTGACCGCCTCCTTGGCGACCATGGTGGCGGGCAATGACATCGACGCGATCTTTTCCGCTGCAGCGATCGCTTCGTCCATCAGCTTGTCCAGCGCCACGACGCGACTGACCAGTCCGCATCGTTCTGCCTCGGCGGCGTCCATCATGCGGCCGGTCAATACCAGGTCCATCGCTTTGGCCTTGCCGATGAAGCGTGGCAGTCGCTGCGTGCCGCCGGCACCGGGGATGGTTCCCAAGGTGATCTCCGGCTGTCCGAACTTGGCATTGTCGGCGGCGATGATGAAGTCGCACATCATGGCCATCTCGCAGCCACCACCCAGCGCGTAACCGGCCACGGCGGCGATGATCGGCTTGCGCACCTGCGACACCTTTTCCCAGCCGACGGTGATGAAGTCCTGCAGGAACACGTCCTGGTACGACTTCTCTTTCATCTCCTTGATGTCGGCGCCGGCAGCGAAGGCCTTGTCGCTGCCGGTCATGACGATGCAGCCGATATTGGTGTCGGCCTCGAACGCATCGAGCGCGTGGCCGAGATCGACGATCAGCGCGGCGCACAGCGCGTTCAGCGCCTTCGGCCGGTTCAGGCTGATGATGCCGACCCGGCCTCTGGTTTCGACCTTGATGTTTTCATACGTCGTCATCTCGACCTCCCGGCCCATGGTGTCAGCCGGTTCCTATCGAGATTCACCGGCGACGGCAATTGTGTCGGCTATGCCTGGTACCGTCTATCGGACGAAGGTGAGTCGCGACGGTCATCCCGAGCGCAGCGAGGGATGACAGATGTCAGCGACCAGCGATTCCACATACTAGCGCTGGCACGCGGGGCAGAAGAACGTCGAGCGGCCCGATTGTACGATGCGTCGTACGGTTTTGCCGTTGGCGCATCGGCCGCACGACTGCCCCTCGCGATCGTAGACGACGAAGCGTGTCTGGAAATAGCCGAGCTCGCCGTCGGGCTGAACGTGATCGCGCAGGCTCGAACCGCCGTCGATGATCGATCGCCGCAACACGTCCTTGATCGCCACCATCAGCCGATCGGCCCGCTCGCCCGTTACGCTGTGCGCCGAGCGCCGCGGTGAGATGCCGGCAATATGCAGAGCCTCGCAGGCATAGATGTTGCCGACGCCGACCAAGACATGCTGATCCAGCAGCGCGCTTTTGATCGGCGTGCGCTTGCCTTTCAGCCGCGCGGCCAGCGCCGTTCCGTCGAACGCATCGTCCAGGGGTTCAGGCCCCAGCGGTTTGAACAGTTTATGCGTCGCCACGTCATCATCGCGCAGCAGCAGCATCAAGCCGAAGCGGCGCGCGTCGTTGAAGCGGATCTGCCATCCGTCATCGATATCGAACACGACGTGATCGTGATCCTCGAATGGCTTGCTGCTGGCGTCGCCGTTCAGCAGCAGCAGGCGCCCCGACATGCCGAGATGAACGACCAGCGTATGGCCGTCCTCCAAGCGCCACAGCATGTATTTGGCGCGACGATCGATCGTGGTGACCATGCGGCCTTCGATGCGCGCCGCAAAACGGGCCGGCAGCGGCACCCGCAGGTCGCGGCGGCGCTGTGTCAGGCGCACGATGCGACGTCCTGCCAGCCGAGGCATCAGGCCCAGGCGGACGGTTTCGACTTCAGGCAGCTCGGGCATGGACTTTGGTAGCACGTGTGCAAGGACCGGTCATACCTTATACATACGCGACGGCGGCACGGGCGACGTCCGTCGAAAGGCGAAAGGCTGCGGTTTGGGGGCAGGTGGGGACTCGTCGCGCCGGGTGTCGCGACGGCACGGATCTGCTGGCGCCTTCGGCCAGCTGGCCCTGTTCGTGTGCGGATTGGCCGTCCTGGCCCTGGCCGGCGGTTGGTGGCCGGTACTCGACTTCTATGGTCAGCTGCAGACGCAGGTCCTGGTGCTCGCCGTGGCGATCATGCTCGTCGCGGTCAGCCTGCAGCGATGGTGGCCCTTCTTCGGCTGTCTGGCGTGCACGGCGGCGCTGGGCTGGAGCCTCTATCCCTATCTGGCACCGCCGCGGCGGATCGACCCGGTCGTGGAAACGGGCACCCCCGTGCGCATCGCCTGGGCCAATCTTCGCAACTGGATCACAGGCGGACCTGCGTTGATGCGCCTGCTCGACGGCGAGACACCGGACATCGCTGTTCTCACCGAACTGTCGGAACATCACCGCGTGGCGGCGATGACGGCACCCGGTTACGTGTTCCGGACCAATTTCCCCGCCGGCAGTGCGTTCGATCTGCTGCTGCTGAGCCGCATTCGACCAACCGAAGTGCGTTTCGACTATGCGTTCGGCGCCGACTATCCCGTGATGGAGGCCCGGTTCTGCGCCATTGAAGGGTCTTCGGTGTGCCTGGCGATTATCGCGGTGCACGCGCCACGCCCGCCGCTGCCCGATGCCGCCCTGGGCGAGCCGGCCGACCTGCGTAACGGATTGCTGATGTTGGCAGCATCCACGGCCCGCCGGCGCCTGGCGGCGCACGACCATGTGCTGCTGATCGGCGATTTCAACGCAACGCCATATTCCAGCATTTTTCGCGATGTGCGCGCGTACAGTGGACTGGCCGACAGCACCGTGATGCCGGCGGAAAAGCCCGAACGGCCGCTGCCGACCTGGCTCTCGACGTGGTCGGGCGTGGGTCTGCCGATCGATAACGCGCTGATCAGTCCCGGCCTGCGGGTCGTCGAGCGCCGGTTGGGGCCCAATATCCAGTCCGACCACCGTCCGCTGGTCCTGCACCTGCGCCTGCTGGGACCGTGACGGCCGTGGCGCCTCGCGCCGTCGCGGACTATATGCAGGGGTGCATGACCCGATCCGACCCTCCCGCCGATCCTGCGGCATCCGACGCGACTGCGACATTCGGCTACCGCGAGGTGCCGGCTGACGAGAAGGCCGGCCTCGTACGCCAGGTCTTTGACAACGTCGCGGTGCGCTACGATCTGATGAACGACCTGATGTCGCTGGGCGTGCACCGATTGTGGAAGGACCGGATGGTGGCGACGTTGGCGCCGCGCACCGGATCGGCGATCATCGATGTCGCCGGCGGCACCGGTGACATCGCGTTTCGCATCCACGATCGAACCCGGGGCGGAGCCCACGTCACCGTCTGCGACATCAACCCGACCATGCTGAGCGTCGGCCAGGACCGCGCCGTGGACCGTGGCATCCTGCGCGGCCTGGACTGGACGGCCGGCGATGCCGAGTCGCTGCCGTTTCCCGATCGCCGGTTCGATGGCTACACGATCGCTTTCGGCCTGCGCAATGTGACGAATATCGATCGCGCGCTGTCGGAAGCGCGTCGCGTGCTGAAGCCAGGCGGGCGTTTTTTGTGCCTTGAATTCTCCCACGTCACCCTGCCGCTGCTGGGCCGTCTCTATGATGCCTACTCGGTGACGATGCTGCCGACCCTGGGCGGGCTCGTGGCCGGCGATCGCGAGTCCTACCGCTACTTGCACGAAAGCATTCGCCGTCATCCGCCGCAGGACGAACTCGCCGCCAAGATGACGGCGGCGGGTCTGGCACACGTGACCTGGCGCGATATGTCGGGCGGCATCGTCGCCTTGCATAGCGGCTGGCGGATCTGAGATCGCGGCCACGATGCTTCGCTTCCTGCGCAACGGCCTGCGGCTCGTGCAGCTCGCCTACACCCTGGCTCGGCACGATGCGCTGTTTCCGCTCGAGACTCTGCGGATCGCGCCGGGCATCGTGACGCTGGCGCGCCTGGTGCGCCATCGCGGCGATATGCGCCGGCCGGGGCAGCGCCTGGCGGCGGCCTTCACCGCCATGGGGCCGAGCTTCATCAAATTCGGGCAGGGCCTCTCCACGCGTGCCGACCTCCTGAGCGAGGAGGTCGCGCTTGATCTCGGACAGCTTGCCGACCACTTGGAGCCGTTCGCCGGCGGTGACGCCCGGCGCACCATCGAGCAGGAACTGGGACGCCCGATCGAGGCCCTCTTCGCATCATTCGATGATGCACCGATCGCCGCCGCATCGATCGCCCAGGTGCACTACGCCGTGACGGCCGACGGCCGCGAGGTGGCCGTCAAGGTCCTGCGGCCCGGCATCGAGGAGGCCTTCGCCCGCGACCTTGACCTGTTCTACTGGCTGGCCGACCTGGTCGAGCGCACGCAGCCGCGATTCCGCCGGTTGCGGCCGACCGCCTCGGTGCGGGCCTTCGCCGACGTCGTGCGCGTCGAGATGGATCTGCGCATGGAGGCGGCTGCGGCCGAGGAGCTGGGCGCCAATTTCGAAAGCGATCCGGGCTATCGCACGCCGGCCGTCGATTGGGACCGCACAGCGCGGCGCGTGATGACCATGGAGCGGGTGCGCGGCATTCCGATCGGTGATCGCGACAAGCTGCTGGCGGCCGGTCACGATTTGAACGCCGTCCTGAAAAAAAGTGCCGAGGCGTTCTTCTTCCAGGTCTTCCGCGACGGCTTCTTTCATGGCGATGTGCACGGTGGCAACGCCTTCGTCGAGGAATCGGGCTGCGTCGTGCCGGTCGATTTCGGCATCATGGGCCGGGTCGATGCCGACACGCGCGGCTACCTGGCGGAGCTGCTGATCGCCTTCCTGCGTCGCGATTATCGGGCCGTGGCCGAGGTGCAGTTCCGCGCCGGCTACGTCGCGCCCGACAAGTCGGTGGAAGTGTTCGCACAGGCGTGCCGGTCGATCGGCGAGCCGATTTTCGGCAAGCCGTCGAGCCAGATTTCCATCGCGCGCCTGCTGGCGCAGTTGCTGCGGGTCACCGAGCAGTTCGAAATGCAGGCGCAGCCCCAGCTGCTGTTGCTGCAGAAGACCATGCTGATGGCCGAAGGCATGGGGACCAAGCTCAATCCGGGCGTCAACATCTGGGAGCTGGCCCGCCCCCTGATCGAGGATTGGATGCGCACGCATTTCGGGCCGCGCGCGCGTCTCGAGCGGGCGGTTGCCGAGGCGGTGGACGCTGTCCGCAAGCTGCCGCGCTTGGTCGACACCGTCGAGCAAATCACCGAGCGCGAGCGCCGCCGCGCCGAACGCGAGCTGGCTGCATCGCCGATTGATGCGGCGGGACGGCGCGGTCGGGTCGACTGGGTGTTGCTGATCGCGGTCGCGGCGCTGGCGGCCGCCGTCGCGGCGTGGTGGCGGTGACGATGGTGGCGCAGCCGAAGCGCAGAGCCGCCGGGGAGCCTGTTGCCGGACCGCCGGCGTTCAGTGCCGACACGTTCCGTTTTTTCAAGGCGTTGGATTTTCATCAGGATCGCGCCTGGTTCCAGGCCAACCGCGAGATGTTCGAACAGTCCGTGCGGTCGCCGATGATCGCGGTCGTCGACGCGTTGGTCGTGGCCATGCGCCGACGCAAGCTGCCGTTTCTCGGCGACCCCAAGACATCCATCCTGCGGATCCACCGCGACGTGCGGTTCACCAAGGACAAGCGCCCTTACAACGCCCACGCGGCGATGATGCTGTCACGGACCGGTCGGCGCGATGCCGCCGGCAAGTTCTACCTGCAGATCGATCCCAAGGGATCGTTCGTCGCCGCCGGTTTCTATCGCCCCGAGCCAGCCGACCTATTGAAGCTGCGCCGTGCCATCGCGGCGCGGCCGGCGCGCTTCCTGGCCATGCAGGCTGCCCTGAAACGCGGCGGCCTTGCGCTCGATCCCGAGGATCAGCTGACACGGCTGCCGGCAGGATTTTCCGACATCGATCCGCGCATCGATGCCGCCGTGCGGCTGAAGTCGTTCTTCGTCCTGCGTGATCTTCAGGCGAAGGACGTGATGGACCATGACGCCCTGGTCGCTGTCTGCGTCGACTTTGCCGCGGCGGCGATGCCGCTGATGCGGCTGGGCTGGGACGTCCTGACCTGAGGCGCGGTATCATGATTCATCGCCTTGCGCGAAACCCGCGGGGTCCGTCATCATCCGGCCGTCCGACCCGACGGTTGCCGCCATCCGGCGGGAGGGAGTCATGCTGACCGGCAAGCGTATTCTGCTGATCGTCACCGGCGGCATCGCCGCCTTCAAATGCCACGACCTCATCCGCCGGCTGCGCCAGCGGGGCGCCGCGGTGCGCTGCGTCATGACGCAGGCCGCCACCCGTTTTGTCACGCCGCTCTCGCTACAGGCGCTGTCCGAGGACAAGGTCTACATCGACATGTTCTCGCTGACCGACGAGAACGAGATGGGCCATATCGAGCTGTCGCGCGAGGCCGACCTGCTGGTGGTCGCGCCAGCCACCGCCGATATCCTGGCCAAGATGACGGCGGGTCTGGGTGATGATCTGGCCTCGACCGTTCTGCTGGCCACCGACAAGGTCGTGCTGGCCGCGCCGGCGATGAATGTCCGCATGTGGCTGCACCCGGCGACTCAGGCCAATGTCGCGACCCTGCGCAGCCGGGGCGTCTTGTTTGTCGGTCCCAACGAAGGCGTGATGGCGTGCAACGAGTATGGCCCGGGCCGTATGTCGGAGCCGCTCGAGATCGTGACCGCCATCGAAGCGTTTTTTACCGGCACGCTGCCGGCGCCGGATACCCATGGCGTATTGCCATATCCGGCCGAACCGATCTCGTTGCCGCATCGGCCGCTGCTGGGGCGGCGGGCGCTGGTCACCAGCGGTCCCACCCGAGAGGCGATCGATCCGGTACGCTATATTTCCAACCATTCGTCGGGCAGGCAGGGCCATGCCATTGCCGCGGCGCTGGCGGCGCTGGGCGCCGATGTCACGCTGGTCGCCGGTCCGGTGTCGCAGCTGGATCCCGCCGGCGTCCGGGTCGTGAAGGTCGAGTCTGCCGATCAGATGCTGAGCGCCTGCCAGGCGGCGCTGCCGGTCGATGTCGCGGTGTGCGCGGCGGCCGTCGCCGACTGGAAAGTGGCCAATATCCGAGGTGCCAAGCTCAAGAAATCGCCCGGCGCGCCGCCACCGCCACTGGAGCTGGTGCCCAACCCCGACATCCTGGCGACGTTGTCGGCCATCGGGGGCAGTCGGCCGCGACTGGTCATTGGCTTTGCCGCCGAGACCGAGAATGTCGTCGCCAATGCGGTGAGCAAACGCACCCGCAAAGGGTGTGACTGGATCCTCGCCAACGACGTCTCTCCCGCCAGCGGGACGTTCGGCGGTGAGAACAATACGGTCCATCTGGTGACAGCCGACGGCGTCGAGGCATGGCCAACCCAGTCCAAGGACGCGGTGGCTGGTCGGCTGGCCGCCCGCATCGCCCAGCACCTGAACACCGCCTGATCCGACGGTGAAAGTTATTCCCGGGATGGCCGGAAGACCGGTTGCTATCCACATGGTCGGCGTGTGAAATTCACCGCCCCGTTCATCGTTGCATGTGCCATGTCGAATTCAGTCACCATCGAGGTCAAACGCCTGCCCCACGCGGCCGATCTGCCGCTGCCCGCCTACGCGACGGCGCAGGCCGCCGGCATGGATCTGCTGGCGGCGATCGACAGGGACATCGTGCTGTCGCCGTTGGGACGCGCGATCGTGCCAACAGGACTGCAGATTGCGCTGCCGCCGGGGTTCGAGGCTCAGGTGCGCCCACGCTCGGGGCTGGCGGCCAAGAACGGCGTCACCGTCGCCAATGCGCCCGGCACGATCGATGCCGACTATCGCGGCGAGGTCGGCGTGATCCTGGTCAATCTCAGCGCCGAGCCGTTCACGATCACGCGGGGCATGCGGATCGCGCAGATGGTCATCGCCCGTCATCAGCAGGCGCAGTGGCGTGAAGTCGAGACATTGGCCGAAACTGCCCGCGGTACCGGCGGCTTCGGCTCCACCGGCACTCGGGGATGAAGGCAGGGCCATGCCGCGGCTGAGCAAAAAAACGATGTTCGCCATAGAGGCCGTGCTCGATATCGCCATGAACGCGGGTGAACAGCCGGTCCGCAGCGGCGACATTACGCGCCGGCAGAACATCCCCAAGCGCTACCTCGAGCAAGTCCTGCAGCACCTGGTGCGCGAAGGCGTGCTTGCCGGCAAGCGCGGCCCGCGCGGCGGCTACATGCTGGGACGCGAGCGGCGGCGCATCAGCCTGGGCGACATCATCCGGGTGGTCCAGCAGCTCGAGGCCGAGACTGAGCCGCAGGATGAGACGGTTGGATCACCGCTGGCGCATATGGTGGTGTGGCCGACCTGGAATCGCTTGCGCGACGAGGTCATGTCGCGGATGGATGCGATCACGATCGAGGATATGGTGCGTGATGCGCGCGAGCACGGCATGCAGGCCGAGGCGGCGCAGCGCCTGGAGTTCCACATCTGACGGTGGCTGCCATGACGATCCCGACGGTCGAACTGCCCTCGGGTGCGCGTATGCCGACCTTCGGCATCGGCACCTGGCGCATGGGTGAGGACAGGCGGCGGCGCAAGGACGAGACCGACGCCATCCGCCATGGCGTGGATCTCGGCTTCACGTTGATCGATACCGCCGAAATGTACGGCGAGGGCGGCGCCGAGGAAGCGATTGCCGACGCCATTGCCGGCCGGCGTGACGGCCTCACCATCGTCAGCAAGGTCTACCCGCACAATGCCTCGCGACAAGGTGCGATCGCAGCGTGCGAGCGCAGCCTGAAGCGGCTGCGGATCGATCGCATCGATCTCTACCTGCTGCACTGGATCGGCGGCGTGCCGTTCGAGGAAACCATCGGCGCGTTCCAGGCCCTGAAGGATCAGGGCAAGATCGCCGACTGGGGCGTCAGCAACTTCGACGTCGATGATCTGCAGTCCTGGTACGAGAAGGACGGCGGACGCTGCGGCACCAACCAGGTGATGTTCAACCTGGCGCGTCGCGGCGTGGAGTTCGATCTGCTGCCCTGGATGCAGCAGCGCAAGATGCCGCTGATGGCCTATTCACCGTTCGATCGCGGACCACTGGCGCACGACCGCGCGCTGAAGGCGATCGCCGATCGCCACGGCGCGACGCCGGCCCAGGTGGCGTTGGCCTGGCTGCTGCAGCTGCCCGGCGTCGTGGCGATTCCCAAGTCGGCCGACAAGGCACGGCTGAGCGAGAATTTCGGCGCGCTGAAGGTCAAGCTGACCGATGCCGATCTCGCCGAGCTCGATCAGGCGTTCCCGCCACCCCGGCGCAAGCGGTCGCTGTCGATCGTGTGAGCCTGGGAGCGCGGGCCTCCGGCCCGCTCATGTCAGGCGAAAGGCTTTCGCCTTGATGCGGGCGAGACGCCCGCGCTCCCAGGGTCACGCATACGGATCAGGCACGCCCAGGCCGGCGAGAATACGCACCTCGAGCCTTTCCATCCGCACGGCGTCCGTATCGATCTCGTGATCGTAGCCCAGCAGATGCAGCGTGCCGTGCACGACCAGGTGCGTCAGATGATCGGCCAGGCGCTTGCGTTGCGCGCGCGCCTCGCGCGCCACGGTCTGGCGCGCTAGCACGATGTCACCGAGGAAACGCGGCGCGCCGGGCGCCGTTGCCCGCGCGTCGGCGGGGAACGAGAGCACGTTGGTCGGTTTGTCCTTGCCGCGAAAGTCGCGGTTCAGGACACGCACCGCGGCGTCGCCGGCAAGCGCAATCGCGAGCGCAACATCGGCTGGCAACCGCCGCGGCGTGCCGGCCAGTGCCGCCAGCGCAGCGCGGCGGCACAGCGCTCGCGCGGTCCGCAGCTGCATCAGCCACTGCTCGTCCTGAATATCGATGTCGATGACGGCGCGAGGCGCCGTCGGGGTGCGGCGGCCGGTGCCGGTCACGGCCTGGGCTTGCGTTGCGCCTCGCGGCTGTCGCGCGCGTCGTAGGCCCGCACGATACGCGCCACCAGGTCGTGGCGCACGACGTCACGATCGGTGAAGTGCACGAACCGCACGCCTTCGACGCCGCTCAAGGTCTCGACCGCATCGCGCAAGCCGCTGGGTACGCCCGGCGGCAGATCGATCTGCGTCAGGTCACCGGTCACCACCATGCGTGCTCCTTCGCCCAGGCGGGTCAGGAACATCTTCATCTGCATGGGCGTGGTGTTCTGCGCCTCGTCGAGAATCACGAAAGCATGAGCCAGCGTGCGGCCGCGCATGAAGGCCAGCGGCGCCACCTCGATTTCGCCCGCGGTCAGCCGGTTGGCGATCTGGTCGGCAGGCATCATGTCGTGCAGCGCGTCGTAGAGTGGCCGCAGATAAGGATCGACCTTCTCTTTCATGTCGCCAGGCAGGAAGCCCAGGCGCTCACCGGCCTCGACGGCCGGCCGCGACAGGACGATGCGCTCGACGGTGCCCGCGATCAGCATCGACACGGCCATGGCGACAGCCAGGTAGGTCTTGCCGGTGCCCGCCGGACCCAGGCCGAACACGAGGTCGCGCTCACGGATGGCTTCGAGATACTCGCGCTGGGTCGGCGAGCGCGGCTGGATCATCCGCTTGCGCGTGCGGATGGCGGCCGTGTCGACCACCTTTGCATCGGCGCCGACTCGCGCGAAGCGCACGGCGGCGTCGACCTCGGCCTGGTCCACGACCTGACCGCGCTTGAGGCGTTCGTACAGCGCCAGCAGTGCGGCGCGCGCCAGCGCCGTCTCCTCGGGACCGCCGGTGATGGCGATCTGATTGCCGCGCGAGCTCAACTGCACGCCGACGAGCTGTTCGATGCGCACAAGATGGCGGTCGTGCTGGCCGTAGAGCGACGGCAGCAAGGCGTTGTCGTCGAATGTCAGCCGCCGCACGTCGGCCGCCCGCGCTCCGCTGAGGTCGCTCACGCCGCGACCCCGATGGGATCTGGCGTGCGTGGCGAGGCGATGTCATGCGTGACGACATCGCCCGACAGGCTGACGGCGTGTGCCGCGACGATGCGCACATCAACGATGTGGCCGATCAGCCGCGGATTGCTCTCGGCGTGCACCGACTGCAGCCACGGTGACTTGCCCAGCACCTGGCCGGTCTTGCGGCCGGGCTCCTGGAACAGCACCGGGACGGTTCGGCCGACCAGGGTCGCGTTGAAGGCGCGCTGTTGTTCGCCGAGCAAGGCCTGCAGCGCCTGCAGGCGGGCATCTTTCTCGGCTTCCGGTATCTGCCGCTCCAGCAGCGCGGCGGGTGTGCCAGGCCGCGCGCTGTACTTGAACGAGAACGCCGACGCAAAGCCGACCTGGCGCACCAGATCCAGCGTGTCGGCGAAATCGCGCTTGGTCTCGCCCGGGAAGCCGACGATGATGTCGGTCGACAGGGCCATGTCGGGCCGCGCCGTCCGGAGCTGATCGACCAGCCGCAGGTAATGGTCGCGGCCATGCTTGCGATTCATGGCCTCCAGCACCCGGTCGGCGCCTGACTGCACCGGCAGGTGCAGGTACGGCATCAGCGCCGGCACATCGCGGTGGGCCGCGATCAGCGCGTCATCCATGTCGCGCGGATGCGAGGTCGTGTAGCGGATGCGCGCCAACCCATCGATCTCGGCGAGCGCCCGGATGAGGCGCGCCAGGCCCCACGTCGATCCGTCCGGTGCGGCGCCGTGCCAGGCGTTGACGTTCTGCCCCAGCACCGTGATCTCGCGCGCGCCGGCGGCGACCAGGCTACGGGCTTCGGCGAGGATCGCTGCCGCCGGTCGCGAGTACTCGGCACCCCGCGTATAGGGCACGACGCAGAACGTGCAGAACTTGTCGCAGCC
>DATEIF010000152.1:0-7633 GCA_035279205.1 Vineibacter sp. | reverse complement strand
CTGGATCGACGTCCCGGCGCTGGAGGTTTAGTTTTCCTCCCCACGCAGTGGGGAGGTGGCCCGAAGGGCCGGAGGGGACCCCCACGTGGTCTTGGTTACGGAGACCACGTTGGCTCCCCCTCCGGCTCAGGTACTTCGACGCAAAGCGTCGAAGTACCGAAACGGCCACCTCCCCCAACTTGCGTTGGGGGAGGGAAGATAAGTGAATAGGGAATTCCATCATGCCCACCATCCATCTCCCCACCCGTGACGGCCGCACCGAAGCCTTCACCACCCGCGCACCGCGGGTGTTCCCCAAGGCCGATCGCCCGTTCAACCGCATCGCCTATTCGGCGGTGCATGTCGTGGCCGATCCGTTTGCCGATCACGACCCGTGGCTGACGCCGGCGATCGACTGGGAGACCACCCTGAAGTTTCGCCGCTATGTGTGGTCGCTGGGCCTGGGCGTTGCCGAGTCGATGGATACCGCGCAGCGTGGCATGGGGCTCGACTGGCCGACCAGCCTGGAGCTGATCCGCCGCAGCACCGCGCTGGCCAAGCAGGAGGGCGGCCTGATCCGCTCCGGTGCCGGCACCGATCATCTGGCGCCGTCGCCCGACCTGAGCATCGACGACGTGATCCGCGCCTATGAAGAGCAGTGTGAGGCGGTCGAGGCGGCTGGCGGCCAGATCATCCTGATGGCCTCGCGCGCGCTCGCCGCTTGCGCGAAGTCGCCCGACGACTACCTCAAGGTCTACGACCGCATCCTGCGCCAGGTGAAGGAACCGGCGTTGATCCACTGGCTGGGCGAGATGTTCGACCCGGCGCTGGATGGCTACTGGGGCCACAAGGACCATTGGCAGGCGATGGAGACATGCCTGGCCGCGATCGCCGCCAACGCCGGCAAGGTCGACGGCATCAAGATCTCGCTGCTCGACAAGGACAAGGAGATCGTGATGCGCCGCCGCCTGCCCAAGGGCGTGCGCATGTACACCGGCGATGACTTCAGTTACGCCGAGCTGATCGCGGGCGACGCGCAGGGCCACTCCGATGCGCTGCTGGGCATCTTCGATGCCATCGCGCCGGCGGCGTCGGCGGCTCTGGGCGCGCTGGCGCGCGGCGATGCCAACACGTTCCATGACATCCTGGCGCCGACGGTGCCGCTGTCGCGCCACATCTTCCGTGCGCCCACCCGCTTCTACAAGACGGGCGTGGTGTTCATGGCCTACCTCAACGGCCTGCAGGAGCATTTCGTGATGGTGGGCGGCCAGCAGAGCGCGCGCTCCCTGCTGCATCTCGCCGACCTGTTCCGCCTCGCCGACGCCGCCGGCCTGCTCAAGGATCCCGACGACGCCGTCGCCCGCATGCGCCGCGTGCTCGCCGTGCACGGATTGGCGAACTAGAATCCTCCCCCACGCAGTGGGGGAGGGAAGGAGTAGAATGCGTGACCTCGCCGCCAACCCCGACCTGCTGTCACTGAACACCGCCACCGTGCGCGAGCGCTGGACCCTGCCGCAGATCATCGAGGGTTGCGCGCGGCACGACATCCGCGCCATTGCGCCGTGGCGCGACCAGGTCACCGCCTGCGGCCTCGACACCGCGGCCCGGCTGATCCGCAGCCACGGCCTGCGCGTCAACGGTTACTGCCGCGGCGGCATGTTCCCGGCCGCCGATGCGACCGGCCGCGCCAAGGCGGCCGAGGACAACCGCCGCGCCGTCGACGAGGCGCTGGCGCTGGGCGCCGAATGCCTGATCCTGGTGGTGGGCGGCCTGCCGGCGGGTTCCAAGGACATCGAAGGCGCCCGCCAGCAGGTGAAGGACGGTATCGCGGCGCTGCGCGACTATGCGCATCCGCAGAAACTGCCGCTGGCCATCGAGCCGCTGCACCCTATGTACGCCGCCGACCGCGCCTGCGTGAACACGCTGGCGCAGGCCAACGACCTCTGCGACGCGCTGGGCGAAGGCGTCGGTGTCGCCGTCGACGTCTATCACGTCTGGTGGGATCCGGCGCTGGAGCGCGAGATCGCGCGCGCCGGCCGGCGCATCCTGGGCTTCCATGTCTGCGACTGGCTGGTGCCGACCACCGACATGCTGCTCGATCGCGGCATGATGGGCGACGGCGTCATCGACATCCCCCGCATCCGCGGCTGGGTCGAGGCCACCGGCTACGGCGACTGCGTCGAGGTCGAGATCTTTTCAGCCAGCAACTGGTGGAAACGCGACCCCGACGAGGTGCTGCGCACCGTGCGCGAACGCTACGCGACGGTGTGTTGATGGTGGCGTCGTCCTGAGCGCAGCGAAGGACCCTGCGGTATTGCGGCCGGTGAAAGCCGCCGCGCTTTGAGCCAACGACCGCAAGGTCCTTCGCTTCGCTCAGGACGACATGAAATCCGGAGACCCTATGGCAAATTCAACTGCCAGGAGACGCCGTAGCGGTCGTTGAGCCAGGCGAACCAGCGGCTGAAGCCGTAGTTGTTGGGCGGCATGAGGTAACTGCCGCCGGCCACCAGGGCGTCTGACAGGCGCCGGATCTCGTCATCGGACTGGCAGGTGATGAAGAACGAGAACGAGGGCGTGAACGTGAAGGCGTGCTTCACGTGGCTGTCGATGCACATCACGGTCTGGCCGGCGACGGTGAAGCTCGCGACCTTGACCGAGCCCTCGGGACCGGGTTCGCCCGGTCCATAGCGCAGGATGTCGATGATCTCGCTGCCGGGGATCAGCGAGACATAGAAGTTCATCGCCTCCTCGGCTTTACCTTCGAACATGAGAAAAGGCCGCACCGACGTGACCATGGTTGCCACTCCGTTCAAAACCATACGGTTGAATATGAAGAGACGCTGCTCCTGTCAATCCTCGGAGGCCATGAAGCATCCCTACAGATCGCGGCCGTTGAACGGCGTCGGCGACAGGCTGGCGATGTCGACACCCTCCAGGCAGCGCACGTTGATGGCCACCATCGGCGTGCCGTCGGTCTTGGCGCCGCGGGCGAAGGACTCCACGCCACAGGTCGGACAGAACTGGTGATGGATATGCTTCTTGTTGAACAGGTACTCCTTCACGTCGTCCTTGCCGGACAGCAGCTTGAACGCTGGCTCCGACACGAAGGTCAGCAGCAGGCCGTGCTTGGTGCAGATCGAGCAGTTGCACGAAATGAGCGGCGTCAGGTCGGTCGCCACTTCGTAGCGCACCGCACCGCAGTGGCAGCCACCCGCATAGGTCTTCGCTTCCGCCATCACGTCTCTCCTTCAGTCGATCACAACGGTCGCGGCGAGCGCGTCGTAGTACGGTGCCGACAGCAGGTCACGGCCGGCGAGCAGGTGATCGAGATACCCGCGCGAGGGCCGCAGATCATCGGCCACGGCCGCGGCCAGGGCGACATACGTGATCGCCTCGACCATCGCACCGGTGTCGATGCGGCGCACGCGCACGCTGCGCCGGGCGTACTGGCCCTGGGCGACGCCTTCGTTGACGTCGAGCAGATCAAGGCCCAACGCCGGCATGCGGTTCAGCGTTCCTTCGACCAGGCCGGTGGGATCTTCCATGACGTTGGCGGCGCCTTCGCCCGGCAGGTTCGGCCGCCGCTTGTTGAACGCCAGCCGCCAGCCGGCCAGATGCCCGCCGACACGCTCCACCACCGGCGCGCCCTTGTCAGTACACCGCAACTTGAGTCGCGCCGGATCCATGTTCGATCCATAGGCGAAGTACCACACGTCATTCATGGCTTCTCGTTTCCGGTGGTGTCATCCCGAGCGCAGCGAGGGATCTCCCGGGAACAGAGACTCCATTTCCAGGAGATGTCTCGCTGCGCTCGACATGACAGGCTGGTCGCATCACCGCAAGGTCCTTCGCTGCGCTCAGGACGACACGACGTCTCACGCCGCGTCCGGTTCGAGCAGCGCCGTCGTCTCCAGCGTCCGCAATGTCGTTTCGATCAGCTCCAGTGCCGCGCGGCGGCGCTCGTCGTCGCCGGTGACCGGCTGGCCGTCGCGCAGCAGGTTGGTGCCGGCGTCGGCCAGCGCCTGCAGCAGGCCGTCACACAAGGCGGTGCGGTCGCGCGTGCCGTCCAGCAGCGGCAGCAGCAGGTGGCCGGCCGGCGCGATCGCCGTGGGCTCGTGCCGCACATTGGCGGTCCAGGTGATGCGCTGTGCCGCGTCGTAGCGCGCCAGCGCCGTGGCCTTGGGCCGCTCGGCGCTGGCGACGCCGGTGCGGATCGGCTCGACGTAGTAGTCGAGCATGCCGGCGTTCAGCATGCGATAGAGTGCGTCGATGACCGCCGCCTCCTGCGCCGACGGCGATGCCGCCCAGCGGCCGGCCGTGGCCACGAGCTCGGCCGGGGTGGCCGTTGCCGGGTAGCGGCGGCTCAGCATTTCCACGGCAACGGCCACGCCGCTGCTGCCCGAGGTCAGCGTGCGGCCCGCGGAGTCGCGGAACACGCGCGTGCCGTCCTTGCTGGCCTCGGCATCCGGCGTGAAGCGGCCGGCGACATGCAGGCGCTGCAGGCGATGGGGATCGAGCGCGCGCTGGGCGCGCGCCGCGGTCGCCGCCTTCACCAGGACCGACTGCCGGAAGGTGCGGCCGGTGAGGATGTCGATGTACTGCTCCAGCGGCAGCAGGCGGTTGGCCGACAGCTGGCGCAGCGCCACCGCGACCTCCTCGCCGTAGGTCTCGGCGATCATGGTGTGCAACTCGGTCTCGCCGAGATAGCCCAGGCCCAGCTTCTCGGCACCGAGCACGAATTCGGTGACGGTGCAGGGGCTGTTCTCGTCCTCGAGGAACTCGTGCAGCACATAGTCATCGCGCTGGTTGGCGAGGAAGCCCGCCTCGGTGCGCAGCGCATTGCCGTACGGCGTCTGCTGCGGCACGCGATCCTTCAGGAACTCGATGAACCAGCGCGCCTGTGCAATCTTCTGCGACGGGTCGGGGATGTGGGCGGCGTGCGCGATCATCGAGTCGCGCACCACGCGCTTCATGTGCCAGCCCGGCATCACGTTGTAGCTGACGATGGCGATGCCGTCGTCGCTCAGGCGCTCGGCGCACACCCGCAGGATGGCCTCCCGCACCGTGGCCGGCACCCAGCTGTAGACGCCGTGACAGATGATGTAGTCGAACGGCCCGTCATCGTGGCCGATCTCGGTGACGCTCTGCTGGCGCAGTTCAAGGTTGCGCAGGCCGAGGCCGTGGGCGCGCCGCTGGGCCTGCTCGATCTGCACGCCCGACAGGTCGATGCCCAGGCACGTCGATTCGGGCAGGTGGGCGGCCATGGGGATGATGTTGCCGCCGGCGGCACAGCCGATCTCGAGGAAGCGCGCGGTGCGGATCGGCGGCGGCGTCAGGTCGAACAGGGTGGCGACCGCCGCCAGCCGCGCCGGATGCGTGAAGGGAAAGGGGTGCGATTGGTAGGGGACCTGGTCGTATTGCGCCGCCGTGCGCGCCAGCGCCGGCGTGACCTGAGGCAACGGGGCGGACGGTGGTGTGTCGGCGGGCATGAGGTGGGGTCAACTCCGGCTGTCATCCCGAGCGCAGCGAGGGATCTTTCCGCTGCCAAGGCCTGCCCCGCCAAGATTCCTCGCTACGCTCGGAATGACAGTGGCACGTTCCCGGCGGTTGGGAAATCACTCCACCACCCGGAACTGGTAGGGCTCTTCCAGCGACGCGACCTCGTCGGCGGTGAGCGGCGCGAACTCGCTCGCCTTGGCGGCATCGTCGAGCTGGTCCAGGCTGGTGGCGCCGATGATGGGGGCTGCCATGTAGCTCTTGGACCACAGCCACAGCAGCGCCACCTGCGTCGGCTTGATGCCGCGCGCCAGCGCGATCGCCTTCAGCCGGTCAACCACCCGCCAGTCGCAGTCGCGGTAGGTGCCGGCCTTGACCACGGTGTCGCTCCTGGAGCGCTCGGTGGCGCCGCCGCCGTCGCGCTCGCGATTGGCGGCCAGGAAGCCGCGCGCCAGCGGGCTGTAAGGGATCAGCCCGACGCCCTGCTCGGCGCACAGCTGGTTCATCTCACGCTCTTCCTCGCGCTGGATCAGGTTGTAGAGGTTCTGCATCGCGATCGGCCGCGCGTAGCCCTTCCAGTCGGCGATCATCAGCATCTGCGCGAACTTGTAGGCCGGCATGGTCGAGCCGCCGATGTATCGCACCTTGCCCGAGCGCACGAGCTGGTCCAGCGAGTACATCGTCTCTTCCAGCGGCGTGTGCGGATCGAGCCGATGCACCTGGTAGACGTCGATATGGTCGGTGCCCAGCCGCTTGAGCTGGGCGTCGAGCGAGCTCATCAGGTGCTTGCGGCCGGTGCCGACATCGTTGGGCTTGTCGCTCATGCGGATGCCGACCTTGGTCGAGATCACGATGTCGTCGCGCGGCACCATCTTCAGCAGGGTGGCGCCCATGATCTCTTCGCTGGCGCCGGCGTTGTAGGTATCGGCGGTGTCGAAGAAGGTGATGCCCACCTCCAGCGCGCGCTTGAAGTAGGCCGGCGCCTCGTCGGCGTCGAACTTGCCCCAGCCGCGGCGGCCCTTGGCGCCCCAGGAATTGCCGCCGAGGCAGACGCGGCTCACCATCAGGCCGGAGCGGCCGAGCGGTACGTGCTTCATGAAATCCTCATTTGCTTCAACCCACCTGGGAGCCGTCGCTCCCCCGATTCCACCCTACCGTGCCGATACCCCGGCCTGCTAGGCTCGCCCCAGCGGTGCGTAGATGCCGCCTGGGAGGAACATATGACAATCTTCTCGCGAGGGCGGCTTGCCGCCCTGGCCGCGTCGGCGCTTGCCGGCGCGGTGATGCTGGCTGCGCCGACATCGGCGCAGACGCTGCGTGCGGTGATGCACTCGGATCTGAAGATCATCGATCCGATCTGGACGACGGCCTATATCGTACGCAACCACGGCTACATGATCTACGACACGCTGCTGGCCGTCGATGAGAAGTTCGTCGTCAAGCCGCAGATGCTGGAGAAATGGACCGTCAGCGCCGACAAGCTCACCTACACCTTCACCCTGCGCGACGGGCTCGAGTGGCATGACGGCCAGCCGGTCACCAGCGAGGATTGCATCGCCTCGATCAAGCGCTGGGCCGCCAAGGACTCCATGGGCCAGAAGCTGCTGAGCTTCACCCAGGAGCTGAAAGCGGTCGACGCCAGGACCTTCCAGCTCGTGCTGAAGGAGCCGTACGGCCTGGTGATCGATTCGCTGGGCAAGCCGTCCTCGAACGTGCCGTTCATGATGCCCAAGCGGGTGGCCGACGGCGATCCCAACAAGCAGCTCGAGGATCCGACCGGCTCCGGCCCGTTCATCTTCAAGAAGGATGAATGGAAGCCGGGCGAGAAGGTGGTTTACGTCAAGAACCCGAAATACAAGCCGCGTGCCGAGCCGGCCTCGGGCCTGGCGGGCGGCAAGGTGGTCAAGCTCGACCGTGTCGAATGGATCGCCATGGCCGATCAGCAAACGGCGATCAATGCGCTGATCGCCGGTGAGATCGACTACGTCGAGGCGCCGACGCATGACCTGCTGCCGATCGTCGCCAAGGAGAAGAGCCTCAAGATCGTCGACTGGAATCCGGCCGGCCTGCAGTACACGCTGCGCTTCAACGTGCTGCACAAGCCGTTCGACAACGCCAAGATCCGCGCCGCGCTGTGGTACGCCTTCAACCAGGAGGA
>DATEIF010000151.1:0-6219 GCA_035279205.1 Vineibacter sp. | reverse complement strand
GAGGCCCTGACCTTCGCCGACAAGGTGGTCGTCATGCACGAGGGCACCGTGGTGCAGATCGGCACGCCCATCGAGCTGTTCGAGAAGCCGCGCCATACGTTCGTCGGTCACTTCATCGGATCGCCCGGCATGAACATCCTGCCCTGCGCCATTGAAGGCGATCAGGCGATCCTGGATGGTCAGCGGGTGAGTGTACAGAACCCGCCCGCGACCGCGCTCGATGGCAAGCGGATCGAACTGGGGGTTCGGCCCGAGTTCGTCTCCTTCGCCGCCGATGGCCTGCCGGTGACAGTGATCAAGGTGAGCGACGCCGGCCGCTACCGCATCGTCGAGACCCGGCACGGCAAGAGCCGCATCAATCTGCTGGTCGATCCCGCGGTCGACGTGCCCGGCTACGGCGCCAGACTGCACTTCGATCCCGCCTACACGCGGCTCTATGCCGACGGCTGGCTGGTGGAGTAAGCCGCCATGGAAACCAAGACGGTCAATCAGAAGGGGTGGCTGTACGTCCTGCCGGTCGTCGTGCTGGTGGCCTTCAATGCCATCATCCCGCTGATGGCGGTCGTGAACTATTCAGTCCAGGAGACCTTCGGCAACAATGTCTTCTTTTTCGAAGGCGTGAAGTGGTTCGAGCAGGTCCTGCATTCCGAGCGCTTTCATGCCTCACTCCTGCGCCAGCTCGCCTTCACCGGCATCATCCTGGCGATCGAGGTGCCACTGGGCGTCGCCATTGCGCTTTCCATGCCGCGCCGCGGACCCTGGGTATCGGTCTGCCTGGTGCTGATGGCGCTGCCCCTGCTGATCCCGTGGAACGTGGTCGGTGCGATGTGGAACATCTTCGCCCTGCCCGACATCGGCATGCTGGGCCGCCTGCTCAACGGCCTGGGGCTGAGCTACAACTACACGCAGCAGCCGCTGGCCGCCTGGGCGACCTTGATCGCCATGGACGTCTGGCACTGGACGTCGCTCGTCGTGCTGCTGGCCTATGCCGGCCTCAGCTCGATCCCCGACGCCTATTACCAGGCCGCCAAGATCGATGGTGCCTCGCCGTGGGCGGTCTTCCGCTACATCCAGCTGCCCAAGATGAAGCGCGTGCTGACCATCGCCGTGCTGCTGCGCTTCATGGACAGCTTCAACATCTACACCGAGCCGTTCGTGCTCACCGGCGGCGGGCCCGGCAACTCCACGACCCTGCTGTCGATCGACCTGGTGAAGATTGCGCTTGGCCAGTTCGATCTTGGCCCGGCGGCGGCGATGTCGATCATCTACTTCCTGATCATCCTGGCGTTGTCGTGGATCTTCTACACGGTGATGACACGCGGCGAGGCCCAGTCATGAGACGCGTGCTGCCGACCCTCTATATCCTGTTCCTGATGCTGCCGGTCTATTGGCTGGTCACCATGTCGTTCAAGCCGACCACCGAGATCCTCGGCTCCTTCACGCTGTGGCCACAGGCCTTCACCTTCGAGAACTACGTCAAGATCTTCACCGACCCGACCTGGTACAACGGCTACATCAACTCGCTGATCTACGTCGTCATCAACACCGTGATCTCGGTCGTGGTCGCCCTGCCCGCCGCCTATGCCTTCTCGCGCTACCGCTTCCTGGGCGACAAGCATCTCTTCTTCTGGCTGCTGACCAACCGCATGGCGCCCGCCGCCGTGTTCGCGCTGCCGTTCTTCGAGCTCTATTCGGCGATCGGGCTGTTCGACACCCATATCGCGGTCGCGCTGGCACATTGCCTGTTCAACATCCCGCTCGCGGTGTGGATCCTGGAGGGATTCATGTCAGGCGTGCCCAAGCAGCTCGACGAGACCGCCTACCTCGACGGCTACAGTTTCTGGCACTTCTTCCTGCGCATCTTCGTGCCGACCATCGCGGCCGGCATCGGCGTCGCGGCGTTCTTCTGCTTCATGTTCTCCTGGGTCGAGCTGCTGCTGGCCAAGACGCTGACGTCGGTCGCGGCCAAGCCGATTGCCGCCACCATGACCCGCACCGCCAGCAGTTCCGGCTATGAGCTGGGATTGCTGGCGGCCGCGGGCACGCTGACCTTCATCCCCGGCGCGTTCGTGATCTATTTCGTGCGCAACTACATCGCCAAAGGCTTCGCGCTCGGCCGGGTATGACCGGCGGGCGTCGTGTTCCGCGCGGAGGCGGCCCATGGACTGGTTGGACGACATCTGGACGACGGCGACCGCCTTCTTCGCGTGGATTCCCTGGACCTGGCAGACGGCGTCGTTCTTCATCTTCATCGTCGGCCTGCTGCTGGGGATGACCGTCTGGGAGCTGCGGGCGCCGGGCGGTGCACCACGACGGGGCGTGCTGGCGCTCGACACGACGCGCGGCGATCGGCTTTTCATCTCGCTGCTGGGGAGTGCCTTCATCCATCTGGGTTGGCTGGGCTTCTTCGGCGTGCCGCTCTGGGGTGCCCTCGCCTTGTCGATCGTGTTTGCGCTGGCCGTGTTCCGCTGGCTATAGAGGCGACGCAAACCGTCCCCCTCTTGCCTCGCGTCCGTGCGCGGGGCCGAACAATCGTCATGAGTATGCCTTCTCGCACCGCGACGGACTGGCCGCTGGCATGGCTGCTGGTGATCACAGGCTCCGCCGTCGCCTGCCAGATCGGCAAGGTGCCGCCCGCCCTACCGGCCATTCGCGCCGAGCTGGGCATCGATCTGCGTGCTGCCGGGTGGTTCCTGTCGCTGGTCAACCTGATGTCGGCGCTGATCGGCATCCTGGTGGCGCTGACCGCCGATCGCCTCGGGCATCGGCGACTGACAGTGATGGGCCTGCTGGCCGGCGGCGCGGCCAGCGCCGTGGGCGCACTCACCACATCGGCCGTCTTGCTGTTCGCCTGCCGCGTGATCGAGGGCCTGGGCCTGCTCGCCGTCGCCGTCTCGGTTCCGCCGATGATGCTGCGCGTCAGCGTCCCCGGCGACACCCACAAGGTCATGGCGCTGTGGGGCACCTATCTGCCCGGTGGCGCCGGCCTCATGGCGCTGGCCTGTGCTTTTCTGCTGCCGACGACCGGCTGGCGCGGCGTGTGGTGGACGACGGCCGCTGTCCTGATCCTGATGACGCTGGCGGTCCTGCGATCGCCAGCCGGCCGCGGCGACAACGCGGTCCCACCTGCCCTGGGCCGTTCGCTGGGACACGACATGCGCGAGGCCGCCACGTCGCCCGGTGCGCTCGCGATCGGCGCCTGCTTCGGCTTCTATGCCTCGAGCTGGCTGGCGCTGGTCGGCTTCCTGCCCACCTTGCAAGTCGAGCAACTCGGGTTCTCGCCACCACTGGCAGCGGCCCCCACGGCCGGCGTAATCACCGTCAATGTCTTGGGTTCGGTCGCGGCCGGCTGGCTGCTGCATCAGGGGTGGCGGCGGCTCACCATCCTGGTCGTGACCGCGCTGGCCATGGCCGTGACGGCTGCCGGCGTGTTCCTGGAATGGCTGCCGCCCGTGCTGCGGCTTGTCACGGCCTTCATCTTCTCGGCCATATCCAGCGCCATTCCAGGCGCGTTGTTCGCCGCCGTGCCGGTACACGCGCCGCGGCCGGCACTGGTGGGCGCCACCATGGGCGTGCTGATGCAGGGATCCAACGCCGGCCTCGTGGTCGGCCCACCGATCGTGGCAGCGCTGGTGTCCACCGGCGGCTGGTCGTGGGCGCTGTTCTACATTCTGCCGGCCCTGGGCTGCAGCGCGCTGGCTGCCTGGCTGCTGCATCGCGCCGAACGACGATTGGGACCGGTCCACTAGTCGAGCGTTTTGCGCAGCAGATGCGAAGTCGCGACCACGTCGTAGCCGAGCGCGGCATAGAACGCATGTGCCCCGGCGCGCTTGATATGCGACGAGAGGGCAATCGAGCGGAACCCATGATCGCGGGCCCATTGTTCGGCGGCCGCCATCATCGCTTTGCCCACGCCGCCCTGGCGATCCGCTGCGTCGACCACCAGCGCCTGCACGATCACCTCCGGCGGCTTCTCCAGCGCCGGACGGGCGAAGAGATGCAGCAGGCCGATCACCTGGCCCGCACGCGCGCCGACCAGCACGACATGGCCGGGTGCATCCATGACGCCGGCCAGCCGCGCGCGCACCTCGTCAAGCTCCAGCGTGTAGCCCAGTTGCTCCAGCAGGCTGCGAATCGCGGGCAGGTCGTCAGCCGTGGCCGGCCGTATGACAAGCGCGCGATGGTCACGGGTGTCGGGCATGTTTTTTCAGTCCTGCGACAGCTTGGCGGGGGTGACAGTGGCATCCGACGGGCGTAGCCTCGGGTCATGCTCGTCGATATCGTTTCCGACACCATCTGCCCGTGGTGCTACATCGGCAAGCGGCGGTTCGAGAAGGCCGTCGCCGAAAGCGGCCGCAGCGACATCATGGTCGCCTGGCGGCCGTTCCAGCTCAATCCCGACATGCCGGCCGCCGGCATGTCGCGACAGGACTACCTGCGTGCCAAGTTCGGCGGCGGCGACCGGCCGCGCCAGATCTACCGCGCCATCACCGAGAGCGGTCGCGAGGAAGGCATCGAGTTCCAGTTCGATCGCATGCAGCGCACGCCCAACACGGTGAACTCGCACCGCCTGATCCACTGGTCCGGTCCCAAGGGATTCCAGGACCAGGTGGTCGACTCGCTGTTCCGCGGCTATTTCGAGGAAGGCCGCGATGTCGGCGACCTCGATGTGCTGTTGGACTGCGCGGTGCGCGCCGGCATGGATGGCGCGGAGGTGAGCGCCTTCCTGGCCGGCGACGAGTTGCGCAACGATATCGTGCAGGCGGACATGTACGCCCGTCGCCTGGGCATCAACGGCGTGCCCTGTTTCATCGTCAATCGCAAATACGCCATCTCCGGCGCCCAACCGCCGGCGGCCTTCATCGAAGTGTTCAATCTCGTCGCGCGCGAAGAGCAGCAGGCCGCGGCGCAGAGTGAGGTCGAGCCGGTTACGTAAGTCGTCAACTGCTGGAGAGGAAGCCATGTCACTTCGCGCCCTATCGGCCGCTGGGATTCTCATGTCGTCCGTCGTGCTCGTATCGAACGCCGCCGTGGCGCAGGACGCGGCCGAAGGCGAGAAGGTGTTCCGCCGCCAGTGCTTCATCTGCCACACCGTCGAGAAAGGCGGCCCCACCAAGCAGGGCCCCAACCTGTTCGGTGTCGTCGGCCGCAAGACCGGTTCGGTCGAGGGCTTCCGCTATACCAACGCCAACAAGAACGCCAACATCACCTGGTCGCCCGAGACGCTCGACCCCTACCTCACCAATCCGCGCAAGGTGATCCCGGGCACCAACATGGCGTTTGCCGGCCTCACCAAAGAGGATGACCGTAAGAACCTCATCGCCTACCTGCAGACGTTGAAGTAGGCGACTCACGGGTTTGCGTACGTGCCCTCGCCGCGTGTGCCACGTCAGTGGCGCACGTCTGGCTCAGGTAGCCGTGGCGTCCTCAGGCCCGCGGTCTCGCCGCCGTCCACAGTGATGACGGCACCGTTCACGTAGGACGACTGCGCCGACAGTAGCCATACCGCCGCATCGGCAACCTCGGCGGGCGTACCGAATCGGCCGGCCGGAATCCGAAGCTCAAGCTGGCGTCGCAGCAGCGTGTTGGCCTTGGTGCGCGCCATCATGCGGGTGTCGATCTGTCCCGGGCAGAGCACGTTGAAACGCACGTGCTCGCCGAACTCCAGAGCCAGCGCCTGGGTCAGGCCGATGACCGCGGCCTTGGAGGCGCAGTAGATGGCAAGCCCCTCCTCGCCGCCCTTGCCGGCGACGGAAGCGATGTTCACCACAGCACCACGGGCGGCGCGCAGCCCGGCCAGCGCATAGCGGCAGAACAGGAAGACGCTGCGGGCGTTCACGTCCATCACGTCGTCCCAGTCGGCCAGGCCGGCATCGCTGAAGGCGACGCGGCGCCCCATGCCGGCATTGTTGACCAGTCCGGCAATGCGCCCCTGGCCCAACGCCAGCGCCTGCTCGACCACGCGGCGACAATCATCGTCGTTGCCGACGTCGCCGGGAACGAACGTCGAGCCTTTGATCTCGGCTTGCAGGGCCTCGCCCGCCGCCTTGTCGCGCCCGGTGAACACGACCTGTCGGCCATCCGCCGCCAGTCGCTCGACGCAAGCGCGCCCGATGCCATGCGTGCCGCCGGTTACAATGACCACCATGGATGCCTCGTGAGGGGTGTGAGTTGAGCTTGGCCTCCTGGGAGCGCGGGCGTCTCGCCCGCATCGGCGCG
>DATEIF010000150.1:0-16549 GCA_035279205.1 Vineibacter sp. | reverse complement strand
GCCCGCATCGGCGCCTAGCGCCGACATGTGAGCGGGCGAGACGCCCGCGCTCCCAGGGAGGCACCTCCCCACTGCGGGGGGAGGAGAAGACGGTACCCCATGGACGACACGCTGCAGCAATTCATCACCGGGCTCAGCATCGCCTCCATCCTGCTGCTGGTGGCGTTGGGCCTGTCGATCATCTACGGCGCCATGGGCATCATCAACCTGGCGCACGGCGAGTTCGTGATGCTGGGCGCCTATGTCGCCTGGGCCCTGCAGACGCAGTTGCAGATCGGCCTGTTCGCCAGCCTGATCCCGATCTTCCTCCTGGTCGCGCTGTTCGGTTGGCTGATCGAGCACTTCGTGCTGCGTTTCCTCTACGCCCGGCCGCTCGATACGATTCTCGCCACCTGGGGCATCGGCGTCATGCTGCAGCAGGCCGTGCGGCTTTTGGCCGGCGGTGAATTGCGCTACGTGCAGATGCCGGTCGACCTGTCGCACAGCATCGACATCGTGGGCGTCCAGGTCCCGGTCTATCGGCTGTTCCTGTTCGCAGCGGCACTGGCGCTCTTCGCGCTGACCTGGTTCCTGATGAACCGCACGACCTTCGGCGTGAAGCTGCGCGCCGTCATCCAGGATCGCAGCATCTCCTCGGCCTTCGGCATCAATCCCGGCCGGGTCTACGGCATCACGTTCGCCTATGGCGCCGGCCTTGCCGGGCTCGCCGGCGCCCTGGTCTCGCCGCTCAAGAGCGTCTCGCCCGAGATGGGCACCGGCTACGTCGTGGACGCGTTCATGGTGGTGGTGCTGGGCGGCGTGCAGAGCCTCGTCGGCACCGTCGCCAGCGCCTTCGTGCTGGGCGAGCTGAGCGGTGTCATCGCGTTTCTCCAGAACGACACGATTGCCAAGGCGCTGGTGTTCCTCGCCATCATCGTGTTGATCCGCTTCCGGCCCGAAGGCCTGTTCACAGCCCGGGTGCGTGCATGACCGCGCCGATGGTGCTGTCCGTGCCGGCCCATCGCGCCCGTCAATCGAGCGGCAGGACACGAACGCAGGTGCTGCTCTACGCCTTCGTGTGCCTCGTCGTGTTCCTGGTGCCATTGCTGATCGACAGCGATTTCCTGCTGAACAAGATCGCGCGCTACATCGTGCTGGGCATGCTGGCCATGTCGCTGGCGCTGTCGTGGGGCTACGCCGGCATCCTCAATCTCGGCCAGGCGATGAGCTTCGGGCTCGGCTCCTATGCCATGGCCATGGCGCTCAAGCTCAAGACGGTGCCGGTGCACACCGGGCCGGAGGGCCTGCCGGACTTCATGGTCTGGAACAACGTGCCCAGCCTGCCGTGGTTCTGGGTACCGTTCGAGTCGCTCGCCTTCGCCATCGCCGCCGGCATCATCGTGCCGGTCTGTGCCGCGGCGGCTTTGGGCTGGTTCATGTTCCGCGGCCGCGTCACCGGTGTGTACGTCGCCATCATCACGCTGGCGGCCATGGTGGTGGTGAACCTGGTGATCATCGACCAGCAGCGTTTCACCGGCGGCTTCAACGGCATCACCGACCTGGCGCAGTTCAAGCTGTTCGACGTCACCTTCGACGCCTACGGCCGCTCCACCTACTACCTCGTCGCTTGCTGCCTCACCGCCAGCCTGTTCCTGGCGCTGGCGGTCACCAAGACCAAGGCCGGACTGATCATCCAGGCGATCCGCGACCATGAGAACCGGGTGCGCTACTTCGGCTACGACGTCGCCGCCTACAAGATCTTTGCCTTCTCGCTCTCGGCCGCGATCGCCGGACTTGCCGGCATGCTCTACACCGTCGTGATGGAGTTCGCCTCGCCGACCTTCCTCGGCGTGCCGCTCTCGCTGTCGGTCGTGGTGTGGTGCGCCGTCGGCGGACGCCAGAGCCTGGTCGGCGCTTTCCTCGGCGCGGTTCTGGTCGCCGGCATGCAGGGTGCCCTCTCCGAATCCAAGACGTTCCTGGAGACCTGGACCCTGGTGATGGGCGGCCTGTTCGTCATCGTCGTCCTGTTCCTGCCCAAGGGCCTGGCCGGCATCGCCGAGCTGCTGTCCGCCCGCCTGCGGCGGCGGCCGTCGAGAGGGACCGTCGCCGACCCCAAGCCGACGGAGGTCGGGCCGTGAAGGCGCTCGACGTCGTCCTGATGCCACTCACACCTCTCCCCGCTCTCGCGGGGAGAGGGAGGGGCCCATCGCGAAGCGATGGGAGGGTGAGGGGTACGACCGGCCATTCCCTGCATCTCGCGCATGGCTTGATCGTTCCTACCCCTCACCTTCCCATGCCTTCGGCATGGGCCCCTTCCTCTCCCCGCTCTCGCGGGGAGAGGAGAGAAAACCCATGACCGCCCACCTGCAGCTCTCCGACGTCTCCGTCAGCTTCAACGGCTTCGTCGCCGTCAACGCACTGAACCTCGCTGTCGAAAAGGGTGAGCTGCGCTGCCTCATCGGGCCCAACGGCGCCGGTAAGACCACGGCGCTCGACCTGATCTGCGGCAAGATTAAACCCACCGCCGGCACCATCACCTTGCGCAACACCGTGCTCACGGCGCTCGAGGAACACCAGATCGCCCGCGCTGGCGTCGGTCGCAAATTCCAGGTGCCCAGTGTCTTCAAGGAACTCACGGTCCGCGAAAACCTGCAGGTCGCCTACTCCAAGCGAACCGGCGTGTTCGCCAATGTCATGCGCAGTTGCCGCGGCGAGGAAACGGACGGGCTGGACATGCTGGCCCAGCTCGTCGGGCTGGAGAATGCGCTCGATAAGCCGGCGTCCTACTTGTCGCACGGCCAGACCCAGTGGCTCGAGATCGGCATGCTGGTGGCACAGGACACCGAGCTGATCCTGATGGACGAGCCCACTGCCGGCATGACGGCACAGGAGACACTGAAGACGGCCGATCTCTTCAACCGGCTGAAGGGCAAGCACACCTTGCTGGTGGTCGAGCACGACATGGGTTTCGTCAAGGCGATCGGCGATGTGATCTCGGTCATGCACCAGGGTCGATTGCTGGCCGAAGGCACGGCGGTGGAGGTCGAGCGCAACGAGGAAGTCCGGCGCGCCTATCTCGGCTCGGGAGGAATCACCGGTGCTTGAGCTTGCCAACGTCGATGCCTTCTACGGCAACAGCCGGGCGCTGCAGGGCATCAGCTTCCGCGCCGGCAAGGGCGACTTCCTGTCGGTGCTGGGCCGCAATGGTGTCGGCAAGACGACCTTGCTGCGTGCCGTGCTCGGCCTGATGGACCGCGTCACCGGTGCGATCCGCCTGGACGGCAACGATCTCGCGAGCCGGCGCACGCACGAGCGCGCCAAGGCCGGCATCGCCTACGTGCCGCAGGGCCGTGGCATCCTGCCGAAGTTCACGGTACGCGAGAACCTGATCCTCGGCACCTTCGCCGCCAATGGCCGCCAGGGACAGATCGACGATTGGGTCTTCGAGCTGTTTCCCGTGCTCAAGGAGCACCTGACGTGGCGCGGCGGCAATCTGTCCGGCGGCCAGCAGCAGCAGCTGGCGATTGCCCGCGCCCTGCTGGCGCGGCCCAAGGTCATCCTGCTCGACGAGCCGACCGAAGGCATCCAGCCCAACATCGTCGAGCAGATCGAGGAGGTCATCACCCGCCTGAACCGCGAGCACGGCATCACCGTGATTCTGGTCGAACAGAACGTCGCATTCGCACGCCGCGCCTCAACCAGCTTTCTTCTGATGGAGAAGGGACGCGTCGTCGCGGAAGGGTCCGTCGACAAACTGACGGACGATCTCGTCCAGCGATACATGACCGTTTAGCCGGTCAGGACATGTATCCGACAAGGAGTCCAACACATGTTGCACGGCGATATCTCCAGCAGCAAAGACACTGTCGGCGTGGCTGTCGTCAATTACAAGATGCCGCGCCTGCACACCAAGGCCGAGGTCCTGGATAATGCCCGCAAGATCGCGCGCATGCTTGAAGGCATGAAGACCGGCTTGCCGGGCATGGACCTGGTGATCTTCCCGGAATATTCGACGCACGGGATCATGTACGACAGCAAGGAGATGTACGAGACCGCGTCGACCATTCCCGGGGAGGAGACCGAAATCTTTGCCCAGGCCTGCCGCAACGCCAAGGTCTGGGGCGTGTTCTCCCTTACCGGCGAACGCCACGAGGAGCATCCCAAGAAGGCGCCCTACAACACCCTGATCCTGATGAACGACAAGGGCGAGATCGTCCAGAAGTACCGCAAGATCATGCCCTGGGTGCCGATCGAGGGCTGGTATCCGGGCAACTGCACCTACGTCTCCGACGGCCCCAAGGGCCTGAAGGTCAGCCTGATCATCTGCGATGACGGCAACTTCCCGGAGATCTGGCGCGACTGCGCCATGCGCGGTGCCGAGCTGATCGTGCGCTGCCAAGGCTACATGTATCCGGCCAAGGAGCAGCAGGTCCTGATGGCCAAGGCGATGGCGTGGGCCAACAACGTCTACGTCGCGGTCGCCAACGCCGCCGGCTTTGACGGCGTCTACTCCTACTTCGGACACTCGGCGATCGTCGGTTTCGATGGCCGTACCTTGGGCGAGTGCGGTGAGGAAGAGATGGGCATCCAGTACGCCCAGCTCTCGCTGTCGCTGATCCGCGACTCGCGCCGCAACATGCAGTCGCAGAACCATCTCTTCAAGCTGCTGCATCGCGGCTACACCGGCACCATCAACTCCGGCGACGATGTGCGCGGGCACGCGATCTGCCCGTACGAGTTCTACAAGAACTGGATCACCGATCCTGAGGGCACGCGTGAAATGGTAGAGGCCATCACGCGGCCGACCGTCGGCACTGACGAATGCCCGATCGAGGGCATCCCCAACCGCCGCGCCACGCATCGGTAGCAATTTTCCTCCCCACGCAGTGGGGAGGTGCCCCGAAAGGGGCGGAGGGGAGCCGACGTGGTCCCTCGATAGAGGCACCACGTTGGGTCCCCCTCCGGCCTTCGGCCACCTCCCCCAACTGCGTTGGGGGAGGATTCCTCGGAGTACACCATCATGCCCGCGGACTACGAAGTCTTCGACCTCGGCGACGTGCGCCTGCAACGGGGCGCGACCTTGCGCGACTGCAAGCTGGCTTACAAAACCTTCGGCCAGCTCAACGCGCGCAAGGACAACGCCATCGTCTATCCGACCTGGTACTCGGGCCAGCACTACGACAACGAGTGGTTGGTCGGCAACGGCATGGCCCTGGACCCGCAGAAGTACTTCATCATCATTCCCAACATGCTGGGCAACGGCCTGTCATCGTCGCCCAGCAACACGCCGGAGCCTTACAACGGACCGCGTTTTCCGCACGTCACGGCCTGCGACAACGTCCGCCAGCAGCATCGCCTGGTGACCGAGAAGTTCGGCATCGAGCACATCCGGCTGGTAACCGGCTGGTCGATGGGCGCCCTGCAGACCTTCCACTGGGGTGCGCTCTACCCCGACATGATGGATCTGTTGGCGCCGTTCTGCGGTTCGGCGAAATGTTCGCGCCATAACTTCGTGTTCCTCGAGGGCGTCAAGGCGGCGCTCACCGCCGACGCGCATTTCCTCGACGGCTGGTACAAGGAGAAGCCGGCCAAGGGCCTGCGCGCCGCGGCGCGCGTCTATGCGGGCTGGGGCTTCTCGCAGGCCTTCTACCGCGAGAAGCTGGATCTCAAGGCCATGGGATATTCCTCGCTGGAGGACTTCCTGGTTGCATTCTGGGAGGGCTTCTTCCTGCCCAAGGATGCCAACAACCTGCTGACCATGCTGTGGACATGGCAGCACGGCGACATCAGCGACAACGAACTCTACGGCGGCGATTTCGAGAAGGCCCTGGCAGCCATCAAGGCCAAGGCCTACGTCATGCCGGGACAGACGGATCTCTATTTCCCGCCCGAGGACAGCGCCTACGAGGTCGAGCACATGCCCAACGCGACGCTTGTGCCCGTGCCATCGATCTGGGGCCATTTCGCCGGCGGCCCCGGCACGAATCCCAAGGACGTCGCCTTCATCGACGCCAAGCTGAAGGAACTGCTGGCATGATACCTCCCCCAGCAAAGCTGGGGGAGGTAGCCGAAGGCCGGAGGGGGATCCCACGTGGTCTCACTTACCAAGACCACGTCGGCTCCCCTCCGCCCACCGACGTTTCGACGCTTTGCGTCGAAACGTCGTATCGGGGCACCTCCCCAGCTTCGCTGGGGAGGAAAAACCACGCGGGCCACCCATGACGCTCGACGCTTATCGCATCGCGACCGAACCGTACTACCGCGCGCTGGGTGACGAGATCGCGCTGTTCGAGGCGGCGTACGCCACGCGCATGCCGATGATGCTGAAAGGCCCGACCGGGTGCGGCAAGACGCGGTTCGTTGAGTACATGGCGTGGCGCCTGAAGCAGCCCCTGATCACCGTGGCCTGCCATGAAGACATGACGGCGTCGGATCTTGTCGGCCGTTGGCTGCTCGATGCCGACGGCACGACATGGCACGATGGGCCGTTGGCCACTGCCGTGCGTGACGGCGCAATCTGCTATCTCGACGAGATCGTCGAGGCGCGTCAGGACACGACCGTCGTCATCCATCCGCTGACGGACGATCGCCGCATCCTGCCCCTGGAGAAGCGAGGCGAGCTGGTGGCGGCGCATCCCGACTTCCAACTCGTGATCTCGTACAACCCGGGCTACCAGAGCGTCATCAAAGACCTCAAGGAATCGACCAAGCAGCGTTTCGCCGCCATCGACTTCCGTTATCCGGCACCCGACGTCGAGGCCGAGATCGTGCGCCGCGAGACCAGGATCGCAGCCGATGTCGCCACGACCCTGGTTGCCATCGCGGAGCGCAGCCGCCATCTCAAAGGACACGGCCTGGACGAAGGCGCCTCGACCCGCATGCTCGTGAACGCGGCGCGGCTGATGAGCCGCGGTATCCCCCTTTCGCAGGCATGCGATGCCGCGCTGGTGGTTCCGCTGACCGACGATGTCCAGTTGCGTGAGGCCCTGCGCGACGCGGTCACGGCCTGTGCCGCATGACGCGACGCGGTACCGCGGGCATCGCCTCCCTGAGCGGGGTACGCGCCGCGCGTCGCGTCACGGCATTGTTCGACGGTCGTCCCGACCTTGCCCGGGCTCATGAAGCGGCCGAGCGGTCCCTGGGCAGGCACGCCAGCGCCCTGGAACAGGGCGCCTGGGAGGAGGCTCTTCTCGGTCTGATCGAGAGCAACCTCGGCAAGCCGACACTGCTGGCGTTCCTGCGGCTCACCGACACGTGGCCGCATGATCGCCCTGTGGCGCACCTGGCGGCGGCGGGCCGGTCGATCGCCGCAATCGGTCGCGAGGCGGGCGGCTCGGCCGCGCGATATCTTCTGGCGACGCTGCCAGGCTGGATCCGGCATGTCGACCGTCAGCAGGATGTCGACCGCTTGCTGGCCTCGCTCGAACGGCTGTCGCGCGAAGCGGCCGACACCGTGGCCCTCCTGGCACCGCGGCTCGATCACCTGCTGGCGGCTGTCGACATTGATGGCTTCGACGCCTGGATCATGAGCGGCCTGCGCGCGACGGCCGATGACCGCAGCCGGCGTCGCGCCTACTTCTCGCTCGACGATCCGCTGTCGCAGCAGATGCTGGCGCGTGGCGATGCGATATCGGACTTTCGCCGCCTGGAACCGCGGCTGGCAGCGCAAATGACTGCGCTCTGGGGCCTGCGGGTGCCGATCCGTCCTGTCCCGCCCCTGCCCGGCACATCAGCGCAGCGCCGCACATCCTTCGCAGGAACGTTACTGCGCTTCCCGGAGCGATACGCCGGCGTGCCACCGGAGACGACCGTAGCGCTCTATCGCGCGGCGGCGGCTCATCTGGGTGCCCATCTCACGCATACGCGCCATCGCTTTGCCGTCGGCACACTGAAGCCGCTGCAGGTCGTGCTGGTCTCCCTGATCGAGGATGCACGGGTCGAAGCGCTGGCCATGCACGCCATGCCGGGCCTGCGGCGTTTCTGGGCCCCCTTCCATGTGGCATCCCCGCAGGGTGGCACCGCGCCTGCGTTGATGGCGCGCCTGGCGCGCGCCCTCTTCGATCCCGCCTACCAGGACGACCACGGCTGGGTTGTGAAGGGCCGCACCTTGTTCGACCAGGCCCGGAACCAGTGGCACGACGGCCAGATGAGCCGCAGCTTGGGCGGACTGCTGGGCAACGACCTGGGCCAGATGCGCGTGCAGTTCAATGCCCGCACCCATGTCGTCGAGCCTGTCTACCGCGACGACAACATGGGGCTGTGGGATTTCCCCGATGCCCCGGACGCGGCCGTCGAGGATATCGCCCTGATGATCGATACGGCGCGCATCGAGCGCCGCGAAGAGCCCGACGCCTCTGATCCGACGCCCGATCAGGCGCAGGAACCCGACGATATCGGGCGGGCCCGTGCAGCCGCAACGGCCAGCATGGACGGTATCCCGATCGCGACCTACCCCGAATGGGACCACTTGCTGGCGCGCGACCGATCGGACTGGACGACCATCGTCGAAGTACCGCCGGCACCGTCGGCGGTACTGGTGACGTCGCCGGCAGCAAACCATGAGGTGGCGCGCCGCGCCGACGCGCTCGCCCGGGCCGCATCGATCGGCCGGCGCATTCGCGAGAAACGCCGCAGCGACGGCGAAAGCCTCGACATCGATGCCTGCATCGCCGCCACCATCGACCGGCATGCCCGCCAGCCGTTCGACCATCGGGTCTATCTGCGCCACATCCCGGGACCCCGCGATCTGGCGCTGCTGCTGCTGCTCGACCTCTCCGAGTCGACCAACGATGCCGATGGCGATCGCCGCACCGTCCTGATGGTCGAAAAGGACGCCGCCGAAATCATCGCAAGCGCCATCGACGTCGCCGGCGACGCGCTTGCCATCCACGGCTTCTGCTCAGACGGGCGACACAAGGTGTTCCACACACCGATCAAGGCCTTCGACGAGCCGTTCGACCTGCCGATCCGTGCCCGGCTGACCGGTTTGCGGGGTGGCTTCTCCACACGTCTGGGTGCCGCCATGCGCCATGCCGGTACGTGCCTTGCCGCCCGCCGTGCCTTCCGGCGCGTCCTGCTGGTACTGACCGATGGTGAGCCATCCGATATCGATGTCTTCGATCCCGACTATCTCGTCGAGGACGCAAGGCGCGCCGCGCAGGCGCTACGCGCGATGGGCCTCGATGTGTTTGCCTTCGGTATCGGCGATGGCGTGCACCTGGAACGCATCTTTGGTGCCAAATGTGCCTTGCGTGTCCCGCGCATCGCGACACTGCCGGCGCAGCTCATGCAACTCTACGCGCGGTTGAAGACTTGATGCCCCTGCCCGAGCGTCCCACCGTCTCGGGGACTCACAGCCTGGCGAGATAGTCGGTGACCCTGACTTTCTGCGGCAGGATGTTGCGCTCCGCCAGCCAGTCGGCGGCGAACTGAAAGTCCTTCAGGAACTTCTCGTCATGGACGTCGTAGAGCTGGTAGCGCCGCTTGTACGACACCAGGTGATCGCGCACCTTGTCGCTGTAGCCTGCCTCCTTTTGGGCAATCACCTCGGCCTCGAACGGATTGTCGGTCACCCATTTCGCCTCCACCGCGTAGGCGGCGATCACTGCCCGCACGATATCGGCATTCTCCTCGCTGAATTTCCGGGTGGTCAGCAGCGATGAGAAGTCGATGAAGAAATCGAGATCCTTGCCCTCGAAGAAAATGTCGTGCGCCTTGTACTCGGCACGCGCGATATCCACGCCCGGCGACCACATCGACCAGGCGTCGATCTTGCCTTGCGCGAAAGCCGGGCCCGCGTCAGGCGGGTTGAGGTAGACGAACTTCACCTTCTTGCGGTCGATGCCGTGCTTCTCCAGTGCCGCCACCAGCAGGAACTCGCCGAGCCCCGAGCGGTTCACCGCCACCGACTTGCCGACCAGGTCCTTGACCGAATGGATGCCGGAATCGTCCTTGGCGATGATGGCCGTGCTGCGCGGCTCGTAGAGTGCGAAGTGGGTGAAGATCAGCGGTGAGCCGGCGATGACGGCGGCCAGCGCCGGCGTTGAGCTGCCCCAGAAGCCGAAATCGGCACTGCCGCCGGTCACCGCCTGCAACGACGGCGCATGGTTCGGGAACGGCCCGATCCACTGCACCTTGATGCCGTCCTTCGCCAGGATCTTCTCGAACTCACCGCGCTCCTTGGCCAGCAGCGGCAGCCCGCCGCGGCCATAGGTCAGGCGGACGGTGTCGGTGGTGCGGCTCCTGCCCTTGGCCGGTGTCGTCTGGGCGTGCGCCGCGAGCGCGCTCACGCCGCCGGCGGCAACAGCCGAACTGGCCAGGAAACGACGACGAGATAAGACGGAGTCAGACATGAGGATCGCTCCATGAACGTTATCCCGGAGCACGGGCTCTCGCCCGCGCTCCCCGGATTCAAGCGGCCCGAGCCGTGCGTGTTTCACCAGGGGTAACGCCGAGGTCCGCCAGCAGGGTGTCGCGCAGCGCGACTGCCTCGGGGTGGGCGCGATTGGTGTTGGCGGCGCGCGATACCGGGTACTCCCGGGCAATCACGCCATCGCGCATGACAAGCGCGCGATGCGCCAGCGCGATCGCCTCGTCGACATCGTGCGTGACCAGCAGCACACCCGGCCGGTGCGTTGCCACCAGCTGCTTGACCAGCTCATGCATCCTGATCCGGGTCAGCGCATCCAGGGCTGCGAACGGCTCATCCAGCAGCAACAGCCGCGGTTCACGCACCAGTGCACGGGCGAGCGCCACACGCTGCGCCTGACCGCCCGACAGGTTGCGCGGCCAATCCTCCAGACGGTCGCCAAGGCCGACCTCGCTGAGCGCGGCCTGGGCCGCTGCCCGGCCCGCCGCGTCGTCCAATCCCAGCGCGACGTTGCGCCAGAGCGAGTACCACGGCAGCAAGCGATGTTCCTGGAACACCACCGCCGGCTGCGCGGGACCATCGATATGGCCGCTATCCACGGCGTCGAGTCCGGCCAGGGCCCGCAGCAGCGTGGTCTTGCCGCAACCGCTTTCGCCCAGCAGCGCCACGAACTCACCGCGGTTGATGCGCAGATCGAGACCGTCAATGACGACGCGCTCGCCATAGGCACGCCGCAGGCGGCTCACGACAACCGCCGGGGCGTCAGGAATGTGGTCGGCAGCGCTCACCGCTTGGCTCCTGCATAGTTGGGATGCCAGGACAACAGCCGGCGCTCGAGCGCCCGGGCGACAGCATCGGACAGCACGCCCACGCCGGCGTAGATGATGATGGCGAGCACGATGACGTCGATGCGCAGGAACTCGCGCGCGTCCATCGCCAGGAATCCGATCCCGGAGCTGGTGGCGATCGTCTCCGCCACGACCAGGGCAAGCCACGAGATCGCCAGCGCATAGCGGACGCCGGCCAGGATGGACGGCAGCGCGCCGGGCAGGATGATGTGGCGCACCACACCCCAGTCACCGAGGCCGGCGACACGGCCGAGCTCCACCAGCTTGGGATCGACCTGCCGGATGCCCAGCACGGTGTTGATGTAGATCGGAAACATCACGCCCAGCGAGACCAGGAATATCTTGCCGCCTTCGTCGACGCCGAACCACACAATGACCAGGGGAAGAATGGCCAGGAACGGGATGGCGCGAATCATCTGGATGGTGCGATCGAGGAATGCCTCGGCAAGTCGAGAGAAGCCGACCAGCGTGCCGAGCGCAAAGCCGATGCTGCCGCCGATGGCAAAGCCGGTTGCCGCGCGCAGCAGGCTGATCCCCATGTCGCCGACCAGCTTGCCGTCGCGGATCAGGTTGATGGCCGTCCCCAGTACTTTGCTCGGCGCCGGCAGTACGTGCGCGGACAAGGCGCCGGACCGGGCCAGCACTTCCCAGACGCCGAAGACGACAAAAGGAACGATCCAGGAGATCAGAATCAACGCGCGCCGGCTCAGCCGCACGGGCCGTGCACGGTCAGGTCGCGCTGCCGGCGCACGCACCGTGACAACTGCACTGGCGATATTACTGGACATGCTCGCCTCTCCATCACGATCGAACCACGCCGCGCAGCAGAGGACGCGAACGCTCCAGACCGCGAGCAAATGAGGAGCGTCGACCAACGACACGGCGTCGCTGGTCACGACAAGGGACAATCTTGTGAAGGTGCCGGTGCAGGACAACACAGAAATTCTGACGCGGCCTTCTAGTATTTCTAAACAGCGCGCGCGGCCGCCGGCGGCGCGGTGCGTGGCGACCTCACCCGAGGCATGATCTCGGCGGCAAAGCGGCGCATCTCCGCTTCGAACGGTTGGAACTGAAGCATGAAGGTTTCGATACCCGCCGCGTTGAACGCCCGAATACGCGCGGCGACGGTATCGTAGCTGCCGACCAGTCCGGCGCCCGTGCCGCCATTGCTGCCGACCCGCGGAAACTTCGCCATCGTTCTGGCCATCACGGAGTCCGGATCGGTGTTGGCTTTCTGCACCGCCCGCAATGCTGCGTCTTTCTCGGCCAGCGCCGCCAGGTGCTGAAGGGCCGCATGCGCGGCCGCGTCCGTCTCGCGCGCGATCACAAAGGCCGAGAGCCCGAAGCGCAATGGCGGACCGCCGCGCGGCCGCCGCGCGACATCGGCGATCAGGGCCTCGACATCGGCCAGTGGCTGGCCGTTGATGAACCAGACGTCGCCCTTGTCGGCAACCAGAGCACGGGCGGGCTCCGATTCGCCGCCGACATAGATCCGCGGCCGTGGGCGATGGACACCCGCCGGGCGCAGAGCGTAGCCATCCAACCGGAAATGCCGGCCTTCAAAGGTCACGGCCTCACCGCGCAGCAGTGGCTCGAGCACCTGCAGCCACTCGCGTCCATAGGCATAGCGTTCATCGTGCGGCGGAAAGGGAATGCCGGCGCGCTCCAGCTCCGGCTTGTTCCAGGCGTTCACGACATTGATGGCGAACCGCCCGCCGCTGATCTCCTCGATCTGCAGCGCCATCTTGGCCAGCACCGCGGGATGATAAAGAAGCGGCTTGATGGCCGTGATGATCTCAATCCGGCTGGTCAATGCCGCCACGGCCGCCGATGCCGTCCAGGCCTCGAGCTGGTCAAGATCCGGCTTGTGCGGGTTGATCGTGTGCTGGGCCACCAGCGTCGCGTCAAAGCCGAGCGCCTCCGCTTCGAGGATGAGATCGCGGTTACGTGCCCACGACGCATCATAGGGTTCGTCGGGATCCTGCAGTGCCGCGCGGCTGCCGTGCACGAGGGCCCAGATTCCGAAACGGACCGGCGGCGCATCTGCAAGAGCCCTTGCCACCCTACCGGTAGACGTGCTGGACAAAAGCAACTCTGGATCCTCCAATGACGGCCGTCCTTCGATCGGCGCGCGACGCTGGAGGGTTTGGAGACAGGCCGCAAATTAGAATTACTTAAAGCAGCTGACAGGATTTATGGACTGAAACAAGCCGACTTCAGGCCGACTCATGACAATGAACAGTCCATTGTGGAGAGAACCTCGATCGTCGTATTGACTGCAGGGTCAAGATCGATTGATTATTTCGATTAATATTTGGCGTTGTTCAATAGAAGCAAAAGACATTGTCCCCGCTCCTGTCCGTGCGGGAATCCTCCAGCAAGGCTCACCATGGGTCTGTCCAACCTGCCATCAGGGCCGCGGCAAGCGCTCAGCCGTTTGTGCCGCCATAACCAGGGCAGCACGCTCGTGATGACGGCGGTCGCGATGCCTGTCGTTATCGGCGGCCTGGCGCTGACCATCGATACCGGCTACCTCTACATGATGCATCGACAAGTGCAGCAGCAGGCCGATGCTGCCGCTGTCGGTGCGGCGCTCGCCAAGAGCAAAGGAACCAGCTCGCTCGCGACGCTGACGGCCCTCGCCACACGCGACGCCACGCGCAATGGCTATGTGGCCGTGGACCCCAACACCATTACGGTCAACATCCCGCCGCGGACGGGTTCACACACCGGCGACACCACGGCAGTCGAGGTTGTCGTTCAGGTCAAGGCCAATACCTTTTTCGCCAACGTCTTCGGCCTTAGATCGACAAACCTGCAGGGTCGCGCCGTCGCCGGATTCGGCGGCGAAGGCAGCCATGGCGGCGGCGGCTGCGTGCTTGCCCTGGCCCAGACGGCATCGCAGGCGCTGCGTTTCCAGGGGTCGGGCTCGATCATGGCGCCGAGTTGCACGGTGCTCTCCAACTCCAACGCCGCCGATGCTGTGTTCGTGGGCGGCAGCGAGACGCTCAAGGCGCTTGGCGTCTATACGGCAGGCCAGATGCAGCTTGGCCCGTCGGCCAAGGTCGAACTCACCAATGGCGCCGATCTCAACCAGCCGCGCGCCGCCGATCCCTACGCCGACCTCACGGTACCGACGACGAGCGGCTGCACGTACAGCAACTATTCGATCAGCACGAACAAGAACGACAGCGTGACCCCCACAACGGGTCCAGGGACCTATTGCAACGGCATGTCGATCGGCGGCTCAGGAACGCTGAAGCTGAACAAGGGCACCTACGTCATCAAGGGGGGCGATTTCAAGGTCACCGGCTCGGCCCAGGTCCGATGCGCCAACTGCACGGCCACGACCGACGGCATCACGATCATTCTGACAGCCGGCGCGGATGGCAGCATCGGCACCGTGTCGATCGGCGGCAGTACCGACGTGCAGTTTCCCGCGCCGTCGGGAACGGATGCCGGCGTTTTGCGTGGAATCGCGATCTATCAGGATCGTAGCGCCCCACTGGGCAATGCCGCCTCGCTGGCCGGTTCCAGTGCCCTGAAGATCAGCGGCGCGATCTACCTGCCATCGGCCCTGGTCAATTATAACGGAACGACCGACCTGCCCGCCGGCAAGTCGTGCATCCAGATCATCGGCAATGTCGTCGAGGTTCAGGGCAATTCCCGGCTCTCACTGCTCGACTGCCCCACGATGGGGGTTCGCGCGATCGAAGCCACCGGCGGCACCCTGGTGATGCTGGAATAGCGCCGGGCGACAACAGCCTGGGCTGAATGTGGCCGGGCCCGCGCCGCGAGCGCGTGCCCGGCCCTTTCTTTCTGGCGCCGAGCGGCGGCTCTATTTGCCTCGCCCACCGCCGGGCGTGGCGGGGGTCGCCGGCGTCGCTGGCTTGGTCTGTACGTTACCGCTTCCCGGCACCGCCGGCGTTGCTGGCGTGGCGGGCGTCGTCGAGGGCTTGTCGGCCGGCGTCTTCACGTGCTGCGCCTGGGCACACTCGTCGCGCTTGCCGGGATCGGTGATCTTCGAGCAGTCGCTGGTCCCGCGGTTCGTCTTCGGAGTCTTGGGGGTCTTCGGGGTTTGTTGCTGCGCCTGACGCTGACCGGTCGGCTGGCCGGGCTCCTTGGCCAGGGCGGAAGCGAAAGGTGTGGCCCCGACGAGAGCGCAGGCCACCAAGGTTGAAGCGATTTTGGAGCAACGGTTCATACGCGACTTTCCTGCTTGTTGGAGTCTTACCCAACGAAGCCGGCTCCCTTGTCGATATCGCGGCTCGAGGATGGCCTCATTGTGATGTTGGCCGTAAGGCGCACGTCAGCCGGCGAGGAAAATCATTTCCTGCGAACGTGTTACGCGAATTATATAAAGTTGCCGATGATCTCCCTCACCGCCACCGGTAGATTACCGCGCAGTGCGACAAGTTCCTTACAATCGTCTGCAACAAGACTTATAATGTGCACTGCTGCGGCGGGGAGGCTGCGGCCAACACGTTGCTTCGGTCGCAGGTCGACCCTCTACGTCAGCGCCCGCGTTGTCGGTGGTTTCGCGGTGCGTCGCGAAACGGGGGGAAGTCATGGTCGAACCGTTGAAGCTGCAGCGAGCGGCGTTGCTTGCCATTGCTGCCAGCACGATGACTGCGGGTGTCAGCGTGCGCGCTCAGGATCAGATTGCCAGCGTTCGGCGCCTCGATCCGCAAGGAACACGACAGCAGCCGCAGACTCCCGCCGTGACGCTGGCGATCGACAGCCGCCTGTTCAGCCAGGACGCCGTCGAAACGTCACCCAAGGGACGCGTTGAGCTGCAGTTCGACGATGGTTCACGCCTGGATGTCGGTCCGGCCAGCCGCATCACGCTCGATGACTACGTGTACCGGGCAGGATCGCGTGGCGCACGGGCGGCCCTCAGCGTTGCCAAGGGCACGATGCGCTTCATCTCGGGCAATGTGCAGCGTGATGGTGTGCACATCCGGACACCGACAGCGACGATGGGCGTGCGCGGAACGGACTTCCGGGTTGCCGTCCTGCCCAACGGCGCGACGCGGGTCGATGTGCTGACAGGCACCGTGCTGGTGTGGCCGTGCGATCGGCCACGGCTGATGCGCTACGCCTACGTTACGGAGGCCGGCTACAGCCTGGCCGTCGACACCGCGTGCGTCGTCTCGGTTTCGATCAGCAATCCCGGCACGCCGGGAGGTGCCGATGCGACCTCAGCGCCCGGTGCGGGGCCTGGCGCGCCCGCGGCATCGCCCGCCCCTGGCTCCAGCCCCGGCGTCAGCCCCGACCCTGGGCCCGCACCAGGCCCGGGCCCTGCCCCAGGACCCGCGGGTGGTCCTGGCAACGGCAACGGCAATGCGGGCAA
>DATEIF010000149.1:0-5655 GCA_035279205.1 Vineibacter sp. | reverse complement strand
GTAACTGGCGAGACTTGCCATGGACGTGCCGACCGAAAGGAGCGGGAAGATCAGAAGCGCCAGCAGGAGGCCCATGCTGCCGCCGCGATGGTGCTGCAGGTGACGCTCGCGCAGCAGGGCGTAGAACAGGAAGGCGATGACGACCGCTGCCGGCAGGCCGTGAACCTGTGCGTTCTGCGACAGCAGCGCTGCCGCCGCGGCAAGGATGAAGCCGGTCGCCACCGGCAAGCGCAACGGTGCATCCTTTCGCCGCCACATCCAGAGCGCGACCGCGAGAGCGGCAAAATAGGGGGCGTACTCGGCCTTGTATTGGAGGAAGTTGTCGAAATAATCCGTGGACACGCCCCGCACCTGTCCGGCGCCGGCCGCAGCGAACAGGTCGGCCCAGTAAGCCCGATTCACGGGAGCTGCCGCCAGCGCGAAAGCGCCGAGTCCGAGGGCACACCAACCTCGCGGCGCACTGCGGATGTGCGGGCAGACGAGCCCAGCCACCGGCAAGGCCGCGATCCCCACCAGGAAGTAGGTCATCTTGAGATAGAACATCGCGGCCAGCAGCCCGGCCGCGACCGCGATATCCGTGGCATCGCCCCAGCGCCACGGCCGCGGCGGCAGGAACAGGATGAGGAACAGAACGCTGATGCAGCTCCAGCCATATCGATTGTACGACATGGCAAAGGTATGCGCGGTGGGGTTGTCGCCGACATTCGCGGGCATCAGGGCGAGCAGGCAGACGAACATCACGAAGATCGCCGCCGGCAGCGGCGGCAGGCGTCGCAAGGTGACCATCGCTGCTGCCACAAAGAGTGCGACCGCCACCACGACGGTGCCGGCCAGAAACGCACGCGGCCCGACGCCGACGAGGCGGAAGCCGATATCCGTCAGCAGAAAGCTGAGAAGGCCTACGGGGCCGTGGAAGTCGACATGGGCAACGTCGCCGAGATGCAGATGCCAGGCGCCCGCGAGATTGAACAGAAAGTCCCAGGTCATCTCCTCGGACAGCACGACCGGCGGAGACAGCAGGGCCCAGATCGCGGCCGCGACGGGCAGGGCGGCGAGCATCAGCACCTTCGCCGGCGAGGCGGCGAACAGCAGCCAGTTGGACAGGAAACCGTCTATTGTCGGATTGGCCGCAGGGCACAGAGGGAACGAATCACGTTCGCCGGCAACCGCCGTCATGCTTTCAGCCTCCCTTCAGATAGTTGTTTGGCGGTTGAACCGATGAATCGCCCTAACACGCGCTCCAGCGGGACGCTGTGACATTCCTGGGGCACGACGCCTGATGGACATCGTCGCCGAACGTCGAGGTAACCGGATCGCGCAACCCTCAGTGCTACGAAGCTGCTGCTCTCTGTCCCACAGTAGCCGCCGCCGCCGGTTCGTTCGCTTTCAGGAATGTCCGGATGTGTCGCACGGCGAGCGGGATGCGATCCTTCGGGTCCTTCCACGGATAGAGGCTCACCTGCGCGTTGGGTGCGAGCATCGCCGACTCCATCGCCACGGCGAACGGATGCGGCGGGATGTCGTCGGGCAGGACGAGGATCGGCGTGCGACAGGCGCGCACGAAGTCGCGCGTCACGGTGAACACGAAATCGGCGCGCTTGCGGTACATGGTGGCGAGGAACGCGCTCGCCTGGTCGATCGTGATGTCGGGCCGTCGCTCGCAAAGCGCAGGACCCCAGCCCTTCATGTTGTTCTCGTAGAACTGGTCGGGCAATTCCGGTCGATGGCCGCTAGGCTGCACCAACACGGCGGCGACGACGCGGTCGGAGGCGCGCTTCAGCAGGTTCCAGATGAAGGGGCCGCCGATACAGAAGCCCATCACCAAGAACTGCCGGATGCCGAGATGGTCCATCAGGCCGAGATGGTCGTCGGTGTAGGCATCCCACGGCCGATCGATCTCCAGCGGCCCCGCGGACTGGCCCGGGTTCGCATTGCGCAAATCGGCGGCGATGCAGCGATAGCGGTCTCCGAGCTCCTTCATCGGGTTGAACGGATGCGTGCCCTCGAGGCCGGCGATGGTCGAGTTCAACCCGCCGCCGGGAATGATCAGCAGCGGAAAGCCCGAGCCTGCCTCCTCGTAACGGATGCGAACGTCGCCTCGCTCATAGAACGGCATGATGATCCTCCCGACGGCAGCGCGATCGGCCGATGGTATATCATTTCCTCCCCGGCGCGGCCGGGGAGGTGGCCCGCAGGGCCGGAGGGGTCATGTGCAACAGAGTCGCTGATGCTCATGACCCCTCCGCCCGCTTCGCGGGCACCTCCCCATCGCGGGCTCCGCGATTGGGAGGGCTGCTGCACGGTATCGTATTGCCCACGTGGAGTGGCGCAAAAAGCGAGAAGAACGGCCGGAAATGCCGATACCATCGGCATCGGAGACTTCTCGCGCGGGCGAAAAAATGGCGAGAAGCGGGTTACAGCGGCACGGCCTCGCCGTCGATCAGGGCGTGCGTGCAGCGCAGGCGCTTGGCCTCCTTGCGCGGATCGTGGGCGGCCCTGACGGCGCGCACGACCGCGTAGCCCTTGGCCTGCCATGGCTCGGCCTCGCGCCAGGCGATGCCCGATGGCAGATAGAGCCGCGGCATCTCGTTGGTGTTGTTCGACGCCTCCAGCACGGCATCCATATAGAGCGTGAAGCCGGTGGCGGGCTCGGTGACGCCGTCCTCCGGATAGCCGGCCGAGTAGCGGCCGCCGCGCGCAACCTCCTGGCGCTCCTTGCGGGCGAACACGGAGAAGGACACGCCGGTCTGGTACTCGAGACCGCGATATTCGACGGCGTCGAGCGTGAGCGGCAGCTCCGGATCGGCGGCCCGCACCAGCGCCACGACCTCGGCGAGCCGGTCGGCCTCGGCCGCGCCGGCGGCCGGCAGCTCGAGGCGCTTCAACTCGGCGATCGCCGTCTCGGCCGAACCGGCGGTGCGCAGCAGGCGCACGAACAGCGCGGCGCTCTTGCTGTCGTCGCCGAGCGCCTTGGCGACCGCCGTCTCGTCCTTGCGGTCGAGAGCGCGGCGCAGGCGGCGGCGCGGCTCGCCTTCGATCTTCAGGCCGCCGGTCACCGCCGCGACCAGCGTCGGCAGGTTGAGATCGACGGTGAGATCGTCGACGCCGATCGCGCGCAGGGCGTCGACCGCGAGCAGCACCGCCTCGGCATCGGCCTCGGCCGTATCGACGCCGAACAGCTCGGCGCCAACCTGGGCGAACTGGCGCTCGGGTTTCAGCGCACTGCCGCGCACGCGGATGACGTTGCCGCCGTAGGAGAGTCGCAGCGGCCGCTCGACGTGCTTCAGCCGCGTGACGGCGATGCGCGCCACCTGCAGCGTCATGTCGGGCCGCACGCCCATCATGCGCTGCGAGACCGGGTCCATCAGCCGGAAGGTCTGCGAGGCGAGCGCCGCACCCGGGCCGCCCAGCAGCGACTCCTCGAACTCGACCACCGGCGGCTTCACGCGCTCGTAGCCGAAGGCCGCGAAGCGGGCGATCGCGGTGTCGACGGCGCGCGCCTCGCGGGCGGCGTCGGGGGGCAGGAGGTCGGCCAGGCCGGCGGGGAGAAGACCGCGATGCTCGTTGTCGTTGGCGCTCATGGAGCAGGCTTGATAGCCCATTGTGGATGGGAAGGGGAGGACCGCTTGTTTCCAGCCACGGTTGGGCTATTGCTCCCGGGGAAATGACCGACGTCCGCCGACCGGCTCTCTCCGTGGTGGCGCCCTGCTTCGACGAGGAGGGCGTCCTGCCGGAATTCCTGCGACGGGTCGGCGCGGTGCTCGACGGGATCGGCGGTTCGAGCGAGATCGTCCTGGTGGACGACGGCTCGCGCGACGGCACCTGGCGCTTTCTCACCGCCGCGGCGGCGGAGGACAAGCGGGTGATCGCGGTGCGGCTGATGCGCAATCACGGGCACCAGCTCGCCCTGACGGCCGGCCTGTCGATCTGCCGCGGCGAGCGCATCCTCATCATCGATGCCGACCTCCAGGATCCGCCGGAACTCCTGCCGGAGATGATGGCCCTGATGGACCAGGGCGCGGACGTCGTCTACGGGCAGCGTCGCCGGCGCGAGGGCGAGACGCTGTTCAAGCGGGCGAGCGCCGCTGCCTTCTACCGCCTGATCGGTCGCATGACCGATATCGACATTCCCGTCGATGCCGGCGATTTCCGCCTGGTCACGCGTCGCGTCCTCGATATCCTGCTGGCGATGCCCGAACGGCATCGTTTCATCCGCGGCATGGTGGCGTGGATCGGCGGCCGCCAGGTGCCGCTCGTCTACGACCGCAAGCCGCGCCCGGCGGGCGACAGCAAGTATCCCGTCGGCAGGATGGTGCGGTTCGCCGTCGATGCCATCACCGCCTTCTCGGTCGTGCCGCTGATGGCGTCGATGACGATCGGCTGGATCATGGCCGCGGTCGGGTTCGCGTTCTTCGTCTACTCGATCGTCGGCTGGCTTCTGGACGCCACGCTTCCCGGCTGGACGTCGCTGATGGCGGCAGTCGGGCTGCTGGGCGGCATGCAGTTCCTGATGCTCGGCATCATCGGCGCCTATGTCGGCCGGCTGTACGATCAGAGCAAGGGACGTCCGCTGTTCATGATCCGCGACATCGTGGGCGGCCCGTGAAAGGCGCCGAGTTCGACCGGCACGCCGCAACCTACGACGGCGGCCTCGACAATCCCGTCAAGCGGATGATGGGCAATTCGGCCGACCAGTTCATCGCCGTGAAGGCGCGCTGGCTGCTTCGCCGCGAGCCGGGTTTGACGGAAGGCACACTGAGCCTGCTTGATTACGGCTGCGGCGCGGGCGATCTCATGCGCGTGCTGGCCGATCTGGGCGCCCGCGCGCGCTTCACTGGCTGCGACGTGTCGGGCGGTATGCTGACCGAAGCCGCCCGGCGTTGGCCATCCCGGCACGGCGCCCTGCCGGCACTGGCCGTGCAGCAGGGCCCGCTCACGCCGTTCGCGGACGGCCGGTTCGACATCGTCACTGTCAGCGCCGTGTTGCATCACGTCCCGGTGGCCGACCGACCGGCCTTCTACGGCGAGCTCACCCGGGTCCTGAAGCCGGGTGGGCGGCTCTATGTTTTCGAGCACAATCCGCGCAATCCCCTCGTGCGCTATGTCGTCGCCCGCACGCCGATCGACGAGAACGCGATCCTGCTCGACGCGCGCGAAGTGCGGCGCGGGCTTCGCCAAAGCGCGCCCTACGCGCTCGACACCGAATATCTGATGTTTATGCCGCCGGGCATCGGCGCTCTGCGCGGCATCGATCGCGCGCTCGCCTGGCTGCCGCTCGGTGCGCAGTATGTCGTCGCCGCGCTCAAGGGCGGATGATGCGCGCGCCATCTCTGGCCTGGCAGCTCACGCTCGCCTTCCTGCTTACGCTTCTGTTCCTGACCGGCCTGATCGGCTGGCTGCAGAACGTGCACATCCTGACCGCCAACGGCATGTACAAGAGCATCGAGGCCGAGCCGTGGATTCACGATTTCGCCCATGCGCGGCTCGACTATGCCAACTATCTCTATTTCCCGCTCTATGGCGCGCTCTGCAAGCTGCTCGATGCGATCGGCATTCTGCGCGGCGTGGCGTGGAAGCAGCTGGCCTATCTCAACGCCTTCTGGGCCAGCCTCTGCATCGTCTTCGTCTATGCCTTCTTCTATCGTCTGACCGGCG
>DATEIF010000148.1:0-2758 GCA_035279205.1 Vineibacter sp. | reverse complement strand
CGTTAGCGCGGACGCCGAAATCGGCCGTCTGGTTCCGCCGTGGTTCCGCGCAAAATCAAAGGGCTTAGCCCTTTCAGGCTAAGCCCTTGATCTGCTTGGTGGAGCCAAAGGGAGTCGAACCCTTGACCTCTACAATGCCATTGTAGCGCTCTCCCAACTGAGCTATGGCCCCGAAACCCTGGCGCGGCAGCCGCTTGGGGACGGCTCGCGTCGAACGCGGCGGAACATATGGAGCAGGCCGGCGCCTGACAAGGCGAAAATGCCGGCCAACCCAGGTCCGGCCTCAACTTTCCTCGTCGTTGCCCTTGTCGTCGATCCCGACCTCGATCTCGGCATCGTCCTCGGCCAGATCCTCGGTATCCTCCAACGCCGCATCATCGTCGTCGGAATCGCCCTCGACCGCGGGCAGGTCATCATCGGCAATCGGCACGCCCTCGATCATGTCCTTGGGCTTCTTGGCCGCCGGCACCTTGCTGGCCGCCGCCGGGACCGACCGGCTGCGGCGTGCCTTCACGAAGTCCTCGGGGTCGTGCGAATGGCCGCACTTCGGGCAGATGATCGGATTCTTGCTGAGATCGTAGAACCGCGCGCCGCAACTCTGGCAGCTACGCTTGGTTCCCCAGGCGGCCTTCACCATTTCCCAAAACCTCTTCGCAATACCGCGGGCGCGCCCGTGGCGTCCGGCCGGCGCGGAAAGCGGGCGTTTGCCACGCCCGGCCCGGGTTGTCAAAAGCCAAAATGACCCCGCGTGCGCCCGATATCGGCCCTCGCTGCGCTCGGGATGACAATTGTGTCAGTCAGCGCCGCCCAGGCAGCCGTGCAGCACCAGCTCCACGGCGCTGCGCGCCAGCCGGGTGCGCGAGGCGTCGGGGACGCCCATCAGGCCGCCGCGGATCATGCCCAGCAGCAGCGCTGGCAGCACATCGGGATCCACGGCGCGGAACTCGCCGCTTGAGATCCCGGCCGCGATCACGCCACGCAACGCGTCCTGGATCGGCCGCCGCCTTCCGCGGAACAACATGCGCCAGCGATCGGCCAGCTCCGGTTGCTCGCCGGTCAGCACTCGCAGCGACACCATCTGCTGGCCCAGCACGTCGACCAGGCGCTCCACCATGGCGCAGAGCGCGGCCCGCTGCGAGGTCTCGCGGCCGCGGATCGCCTCCAGGTCGGCCTCCAGGCCCTCGAGCGCGTCGCCGAAGACCTGCAGGAACAGCTCCTCCTTGGAGGCGAAGTAGCGGTACAGCGTCGGCTTTCCGACGCCGGCCGCACGGGCCACGTCGTCGACCTGGACGCCGCCGTAGCCGCGCCGGCCGAACAGGTCGGCGGCAGCCCGCAGGATGTCGGCCCGGCGCCGCTGGCGCCAGTCCGGCATATTTTCGCCATGGTCGCGCGGCATTGAAAACAGAACTCCTTAGTTCTAAATATGGCGCTGAGGGGATGCGGTATCAAGATATCGCGTACAGACAGGAAAACCGCGTCAGGATCGGGCTGGAGGCGTAGAATGTGCACGGCCAAAGCCCGACAGGATCCGATAGCTCCATGATGAAGTCGCGCTTTCTGGCGGTGGCATTCCTCCTTGTCGTCGGTGCGGTGGGCGCCTGGGCGTTCCGCGCCGCCGGCCCGCAACCGCAGCAGGGGAGGCCGGGCGAGCAGGCCAAGCCTGTGGTCGCCGCCACCGCCGCCATGCGGCCGATGCCGGTTCTGATCGACGCCATCGGCCATGTCGAGACCCAGTCCAGCGTCTTGGTGCGCTCGCGCATCGATGGCGTGGTCGACAAGGTTTGGGTCGAGGACGGCCAGGAGGTCAAGGCTGGCGACATGCTGATCACGCTGGATGCGCGCCAGGCCCAGGCCTCGCTGCGCCAGGCGGAAGGCGCGCTGGCCCGCGACAAGGCCCAGCTCGAAAACGCGCGGCGCGATCTGGCCCGCATCGAACCCCTGGCGCGCTCCGGCGCCGTCTCCAAGCAGCTGCTCGACCAGGCCATCGGCAATGTCGCGGCCCTGGAGGGCACCGTGGCGGCCGACGAGGCCCAGGTGCAGAGCTTCAAGGTGCAGCTGACCTACACCGAGATCCGAGCGCCGATTTCCGGGCGGCTGGGCACCATCGGCACGCGGCTGGGCACGTCGGTGCGGTCATCCGACGCCACGGCCGTGGTCACGATCAACCAGCTCGACCCGATCTACGTCAGCTACTCCGTGCCGCAGCGCGAGCTGCCGGCGTTGCAGGACGCCATGACGGCCGGCCCGGTGCCGGTGCGCATCATGATCGCCGGCCGCGAGAAGCAGCCGCTGGAAGGCAAGGTGGCCTACATCGATAACACCGTCGACATGGCGTCGGGCACCTTGCCGGTGCGGGCTCTCGTGCCCAACCCCGAGCGGCACCTGTGGCCGGGCCTGTTCGTGAACACCACGACCACGGTGCGGGTCGACCAGAAGGCGGTCGTCATTCCTGCCGAAGCGCTGCAGACCGGCCAGAACGGCACCTTCGTGTTCGTGATCAAGTCCGACATGACGGTGACGGCGCATGCCGTCGTCGTCGATCGCGTGCTGGCCGACATGGCCGTCATCCGCTCCGGCGTCGCCGTGGGCGACAAGGTGGTCACGTCAGGTCAGCTGCGCCTGAGTGAAGGCACCAAGGTCGAGATCCGCGAGCCCACGCCGGCCGAGCCACCGCCACCGGCGGCCACCGGCAAATCGGGGAAGCCGTCGTGAACCTGCCGGAGCTGTGTATCCGCCGCCCCGTGATGACGACGCTGCT
>DATEIF010000147.1:0-7938 GCA_035279205.1 Vineibacter sp. | reverse complement strand
TCGGCTTCTATCTCGTCACCGGCATCGCCGGCGCCCTGCTGCACGCGCTGATCTATCCGACATCGATCGATCCGATGCTGGGCGCGTCGGGCGCCATCAGCGGCCTGTTCGGCGGCCTGCTGCTGCTGATGCGCGAGCGCGGCCGCATGAACGCGCTGATACCGTTCGCCATTCTGTGGATCGTCATGCAGGTCGGGCTCGGTTTCTTCGGCACGACCGCCGGTGGCGACCGCATCGCCTGGGCCGGTCACGTCGGCGGCTTCATCGCCGGCCTGCTGCTGGTGCGGCCGTTCGCCGGCTGGCGCTGGTAGAGATCACACCAGGCGCGGCACCACCTTCTCGGCCAGCATCATGAAGGACTCGTGGCTGAGCGGCGCGCACATCAGGTAGTTCAGGCCGACCTCGGCCTGCAGGGCCTGGATGCGATCGACGATGGAGTCGGGCGTGCCGTGCAGCACGACCTCCTTGAGATAGAACTCCACCGGGTCAAGGCCGTCATAAGTTCGCGCCACATGCATCGTCTTGGCCTTCTGGTGCTGGGGCCCGGCATAGGCATCGACCAGCCAAGCCGCACCGCGGCGGGCGACATCGGCCGCCTTCTCCTCGGAGTCCGCCAGCGCGATCAGGCGGGCCATGGGGATGTCGCGGCCGTCCGGCGCAAAGCCTGATTTCGCCATCTGCTCGGCGTAGCGCCGGCGCTTGCGGCCGAGATCGGCGATCGAGGAGTGCGGATCCATCAGGATCGAAAAGCCGCGACTCGCCGCCCAGTCGATGGCCGGATCGGACGTCGCGGCCACCCAGGTCGGCGGATGCGGCCGCTGCATCGGCTTGGGCAGCAGCTCGACACTGTCGAACTTGAAAAAGTCACCCGCGAAACTCAGCTTCGGCTCGGTCCAGGCACGCAGCACGATCTCGACGGCTTCGCGGAAGCGCGCCGCGCTTTCTTCCGGCGGTACGCCAAAGGCGTTGAATTCGGTGAGCGAGAAGCCGCGGCCGGCGCCCCAGTTCACGCGCCCGCCGCTCAGCACATCCAGCAGCGCTACCTCCTCGGCCAGGCGCAGCGGGTGATAGAGCGCCGCCAGCGAGACGGCCGTGCCGATGCGCAGGCGCGTCGTGCGCGCCGCGGCCAGGGTGCCCACCATGTGCACCGACGGGCAGACGCTGAAGGTGCTGAAATGATGTTCGGCCAGCCACACCGCGTCGAAGCCGGTGCGGTCCATGATCTCGATGCGCTGCAGCGCCCGCTGGTACACCGTCTCCAGCGCCACGCGCCGCTCCGGCCAACTGAAGAACTGCAGGACTCCGATCTTCATGGGGTTGTTCCTTCATCCCCTCTCCCCCCGCTGCGCGGGCTGAGAGGGTTGATCACGTCGAATAATCCGCGAAGCGGGCGGTGTCGGCGCGGGCGCGGTAGTCGGTTTTGACGTTGACCACGGCCACCATGCCGGCATCGACTTTCTTCTGGGCACGCTCCAGTGCCGGCCGGATCTGGTCGGGCTGTTCGACGTACTCGCCGTAGCAGCCCAGCGTTTCGGCCATCTTGTCGTAGCGCGTATAGCCGAGCTCGCGGCCGGGCTTGTCGCGGTTCGGGTCGGCAGTCCAGCCACCGTTGAGAGAGATCACCACCAGCACCGGGATGCGGTGGCGCACGGCGGTATCGAGCTCCATGGCGTTGAGCCCGAACGAGCCGTCGCCGTGCACGACGATCACCTGCTTGTCGGGCTTGGCGACCTTGGCCCCCAGCCCGAAGGGCAGGCCGACACCCATGGTGCCGAACGGGCCCGAGTTCAGGCGGTGGCCTGGCGCGAAGGTGGGCATCGACTGGCGGCCGAAGTTCAGGATCTCCTGGCCGTCGACGACCAGGATGGCGTCGCGCTGCATGAAGTTCTTGATCTCATCGCACAGCCGCAGCGGGTGGATCGGCGCGTCGTCCATCGGCTTGTTGGCGCCGGGCGCCGCGCGCTTGGCGGCCTCGCCGTCGGCCAGCTTCTTGCGCCAGGGCGCGAAGCGCTCGGCGCTGACGCGTTTGTCGATGTCGGCCAGCAGCTGCGTCAGCACCATCTTGCAATCGCCGACGACACCGATATGCACCTTGCGCGGTGACGAGGCGATCTCGTCGGCGTCGATATCGATGCGCGCGATGGTGGCCCCGGCGGCGAAGCGCGGCGGCGCGGCGTGGCCGATGATGTAGTTCATGCGCGTGCCGATCACGATGATCAGGTCGGCTTCGCGGAAGGCCGCCGAGCGCATGGTGAGGTAGGAGAGCGGATGATCGTCCGGCAACACGCCGCGGCCCTGCGGTGTGGTGTAGAACGGGATGCCGGCCTTCTCGACCAGCTGGCGCATCTCGTCCCACGCCCGTGACCAGATCACGCCGCTGCCCGACAGGATGATCGGCTGCCGGGCGCTGGCGATCGCTTCCGCCAGCCGTGCGACCTGGCTGGGATCGCCCATCGGCCGCGCGTTCAGCAACGGCCGGCCGCTCAGGCTCCAGTCGATCTGCTCCTCGGGGATCTTGCCGTAGAGGATATCGCCGGGGAAATCGAGATAGACCGGGCCGGGCTTGCCGCCCATCGCCTTCTGGAACGCGGTGTTCACCTGCTCGGGGATGCGCTTGAGGTTGTGTACGCGGTCGGCCCACTTGGTGCAGGGCTTCATCAACGCCACTTGGTCGATCTCCTGGAACACCTGGCGGCCGAACTGGCTGATCGGCGAGGAACCGCCGATCGCCACCACCGGCGCACAATCGATCAGGGCATTGGCGATGCCGGTGGTCAGGTTGATGACGCCGGGGCCGCTGGCGGCCATGCACACGCTGGGCTTCTGCAGCAGGCGACTATAGGCCTGGCCCATCAGCGCCGCGGCCTGCTCGTGTCGTACGTCGATCGGCCGGATGCCTTCCTTGATGCACGAGGCCTCGGCCAGCAGCATCGGCCCACCCATCAGGAAGAACAGGTCTTCCGTGCCTTCGTTCTTCAGCGCCTTCGCCAGGATTTCCGATCCGGTCAACTCGGCCATGGTGGTGTCTCCTCGGCTAGATCACGCCGTCCCGTCGCAGCCCCTTGACGTCATCGGCGCTCATGCCCAGCCATGCACCGAGAACATCGTCGTTGTGCTGGCCCAGCAGCGGTGCCGGCTTCACCGGCGGCGGCGCGCCGTCGTGACGCACGGGCCAGGCCGGCATCTTGAACGGACCGTTGGTGGGATGCTCGATCGTCTGCATGATGCCGCGCGCTTCGAAGCTGGCGTCGTTCTGCAGCTCACCGGTGTCGAGCACGGCCCCAGCCGGGATGCCGGCGGCGCCCAGCAAACGCATGGCCTCGTGCTTGTCGTGCCGGCGTGTCCAGTCGGCGATCATCGCATCGATCTCGGGCTCGCGCTCGACGCGTGCCAGGCCGGTCTCGTAGCGCGCGTCGCCGATCAGGTCCTCGCGGCCGATGATCTGCAGCAGGCGATGCCAATGCGCCGGGTTGGCGCGGCTGGTGTAGATGTAGACGTAGTCGTTGGCGCCGCCGGGCCTGCAGGGAAAGATGCCGCACGGCGGGTTGCCGCCCGATGCCAGCTTGGCGCCGGCGCGGCGCGCCGGCTGCCCGGTCGCGGCCATGGCGGCGAAGCAGACTCGGATGTAGTGCAGCATCGCATCCTGCATCGCGATTTCCAGCCGCTCGCCCTGGCCGGTACCCTTGCGGCGGTAGAGTGCGCCCAGAACGCTGATGGCAAGCAGCATGCCCGTGCCGGTGTCGCCCAGCGTAGCGCCGGGTTTGACCGGCGGACCATCCTGCTCGCCACTGACGCTCATGATGCCGCCGCACGCCTGCGCGATCATGTCGAAGGCGAGGTTGTTCTCGAACGGACTGCCGGCGCCGAAGCCCTTCACCTGGGCGTAGATGATGCCGGGATTGACCTTGCGGATGGCGTCGTAGCCCAGGCCCAACCGTTCAATAGCGCCGGGTGCAAAATTCTCGATGAACACATCGGCCTTTTGCGCCAGCTCGGTGACCAGACCGATGCCGCGCGGACTCTTGAGGTCCAGCGTGATCGATTTCTTGTTGGCATTGAACAGCAGGAAGTACCAGGAGTCCTGGCCCGCGCTGCCGCGAAACGCGGTGCGGCCGGGGTCGCCGCCCTTGGGATTCTCGACCTTGACTACTTCGGCGCCCAGCCATGCCAGCGCCTCGGTGCAGGACGGGCCGGCTTCGAACTGGGTGAGATCCAAAATCCGCACGCCGGCAAGGCAGCCGGTCGTGGCGCTGCGCGCATCCACCATGGCCGTTCCTCCGTGCGAGGCACTTGGCGGCCTCTTTCACGACCATGAGCGTGACAGACGGCAATGCGCGGCTGCAACCGGCGATTACGCCTTGCCCGTCCGCGCGGATTGCAGGGCGTTGGCTACGCCGCCGGCGTCAGCAGGTTGGTGAACGGCTCGCGTCCCTCGCGTGGTGCGATCTGCCATTGACTGTCGGCGGCGAAGCTGTGGGCCAGGAAGCTGACGAAGGCACGCACCTTGGCCGAGGGATGATGCTGTTGCGGGAAGACCGCGTAGATCGTGCGCGACTCCGGCACCCATGCCGGCAGCGGCATTCTCAGGTTGCCGTTGGCGATATCGCCAGCGACCAGGAAGCTGGGCAGCAGGCCGATGCCGGCGCCTTCCAGCAGCGCCTCGCGCAACAGCATGGCGTTGTTGCAGCGACAGTTGCCGCTGACGCGCACGACCCGTTCGCCGCTGGCGCCGCTGAAGCGCCACTCGTCGGGTGCGTGGCCGCGACTGTAGATGATGCAGTTGTGACGCTTGAGGCTGGGCACCGATGTCGGCATGCCGTGCTGGGCGAGATAGGCCGGCGCCGCCACCAGCGCCCGCGCCATCCGGGCGATCGGTTGCGTGGCGCGGGTCAGGCCGGTCACCTTGCCGCTGATGAGCAGGGCGACGTCGAAACCTTCGTCGGCGGGATCGGTGAACCGATCGTTGAGCGTCATTTCGATCGTCACGTCCGGGAAGCGCGCCAGGAAGTCCGCCACCGTGCGGCCGAAACGGGCAGCGCCCAGCGACACCGGCGCGCGTACTTTCAGGAGGCCGCGCGGTGTCGTCTGCAGCTGGCCGGTGGACGTCTCTGCCTCCTCGATCTCATCGAGGATCCGGGTGCACTTCGCGTAGTAGCTGCGGCCGGCTTCGGTCAGGCTCACGCGCCGCGTGGTGCGCGTGAGCAGGGGCGTGCCGATATGCGTCTCCAGTGACGCGACGTATTTGCTGACCGATGCATTGGACATGCTCAGGTGCTCGGCCGCGACGGTGAAGCTGCCGCGCTCGACCACTTTGCGAAACACGGCCATGGCCGTCAGTCGATCCATATTGTTTCCCGGCAAGAAATCGACAGTTTCAATGTGACATCTTTATTGATCGATCAGAAACCGTCAACATGGTGCATGAAATCCCAACAGCGGGTCCGGCCGACATGCCCCAGACATTGATCAAAGACGCCTTCATCCTGTCGATGGATCCGCAGATCGGTGACCTCGACTACGGCGACATCCTGATCGACGGCGATCGTATCGCCGCCATCGACAAGAACATTGCCGCGCCCAACGCCGAGGTCGTGGATGGCAGCGGTCGCATCGCGATGCCGGGCCTGGTGAATGCGCACATCCATACGTGGGAGTATCAGCTGCGCGGCATCGGCTCGGACTGGGTCGGCATCCGCGACTACCACGGCAACATGCACAAGAATCTCGCGACCCGATACCAGGCGCGCGATGTCTATCTCGGCAACCTGCTGGGGGCGCTGAACCAGATCCGCAACGGCACCACCACCATCATGGACTGGTGCCACATCCTGCGCGACGCCGACATGACCGACGCCGCCATCGATGCGTTGGAAGAGTCGGGCATTCGTGCCGTCTTCGCGCGCGGCACGGTGAAGCCGCCGGAGAAGGCAGGCGAGGTGCCGTACTACAAGAAGCCGTTCCCGCGCGAGGAGATCCACCGCCTGCGCACCGGTCGCCTGGCGTCCGACGATCGTCTGGTGACGCTGGCGATGGCCATCCTCGGCCCCGACTGGGGCGAGTACGACGTGGCGGTGCACGACATCCGGCTGGCACGCGAGTACGGCCTGATCAACTCGGCCCACACCTACGGCCGCAAGGGCAAGCGCGTGGTCGAGGACGGCATGCCGCGTCTGGCGAAGGAGGGGCTGCTGGGCCCCGACCACAATATCGCGCACGGCAACTGCTTCTCCGAGGACGAGCTGAAGATCGTCCTCGATGCCGGCTGCACCATCACCGCGACCTGTCTCACCGAGGCGCTGAACTACGAGCAGCCGGCGATGCTGGGCCGCATGGTGAAGTTCGGCGCCGTGCCGTCGCTGGGCACCGACTGCGATCCCTACTTCAACAGCTCGATGCTGTGGGTGACGCGCCATGCGTTCCAGGAGCAGCGCGCGATGGACAACCGCAGCCTGCGCGAGGCGGGCCAATGGCCGGCCTCAACCCAGCACGCCACGCGCACGCGCGATGCGCTGGCCTGGGCCACGATCGGCGGCGCCAAGGCACTGCGGCTGGATCACAAGATCGGCTCGCTGACGCCTGGCAAGCAGGCCGATATCGTCATGATCGACACACGCGGCATGAACATCTTCCCGGCGCTGCCGGGCGGCGATCCCGCGCACGCGGTGGTGATGTATGCCGAAACCGCCGACATCGAGAACGTGATGATCGCCGGCAGGTTTGCCAAGCGCGGCGGCAAGCTGGCGTTCCCCGACGACCGGATGCAAAAGCTGCAGCAGGACATCCTCGATTCGCGCCTGCGCATGATGGACGAGGGCAAGTTCGTCTACAAACCGGTCGAGAGCGGGCCATTGCCGAGCCGCTACGTCTTCTGAGACGTGCCATGAACCGCTGGATCAAGATCGCTTGCCTGGTCGTGCTGGCCGGTATCGTGGCGATGCCGGCGTCGGCACAGGGGTACCCCAACAAGCCGATCCGTATTGTGCACGGCTTTACCGCCGGTGGGCCGGTCGATGCCATTGCGCGGCTGATCGCGGCGGGCTTCAGCGAACGCCTGGGCCAGCAGGCGTTCGTGGAGGGCAAGCCCGGCGCCGGCGGCACCCTGGGTGCGCAGGTCGTCGCACGCAGCGATCCCGATGGTTACACCCTGTTCCTCATGGCCTCGGGCCATTCGACATCGCCGGGGCTCTACAAGTCGCTGCCCTACGATGCGGTCGACGACTTCACCATGATCTCGATGGTGGCCAGCAGTCCGTTCGCGATCATGACCTTGCCGAAGCCGCCCTACGGCAGCCTGAAGGATCTGGTTCAGCAGGCGCGCGCGGCGCCCGGCAAGATCGATTTCGCCACCGGTGGGGTCGGCAGCGGCATGCATCTGGTGGCGCTGCTGCTGCAGTCGCGCGCCAGCATCCAGATGAACCACGTGCCCTACAAGGGCGGCAATACGCCGATGCTGGCGCTGCTGTCGGGCGAGGTGCCGGTGCTGTTCAGCTCGGTGGCCGGCATGGTGCAGCAGGTCGAGAGCGGCAAGATCCGCATGCTTGCCGTGACATCGAAGGCGCGGTACGGGCTGTTGCCCGACGTGCCGACCGTGGCTGAGACGGTGTCGCCGGACTTCGATGCGCTGGCTTGGTACGCGCTGGCGGCGCCGAAGAGTCTGCCGGCGCCGCTGCTGGCCAAGCTCAACGAGACGACGCTGGCCATCCTCAAGCAGCCCGACATTGTCGACAAGATCCGTGCGCAGGGGGCCGAGGTCTGGGGCACCTCGCCGCGCGAGGCGCAGGCGTTCCTGGGCAGCGAGGTCACACGCTGGACCAAGGTGATCCGCGACGAGAAGATCGTGGCACCTGAGTAACCTCTCCCCACCGGGGAGAGGTCGACGCGCGCCCAGCGCACGGCGGGTGAGGGGGCGTCGAAGCCAGGCGATGCTTGAAGAAACCC
>DATEIF010000146.1:0-7509 GCA_035279205.1 Vineibacter sp. | reverse complement strand
CAGAGCTTCATTGTTTCCTACCCGGTGGTTGCTGTGTTCGTTCGGCGATCAGTTTATCGACCAGACGGTAGAATTTAGACTCCGGCCCGCCTTGTCAAGGCCGCTCGCCGTCGGCCGCTGCGCGCGTAAGGTCGCGTCACGTGACCAAGGAGACCCGCATGACCACGAGGCCCAGCCCCTACCGCTTCCTGCTGATCAACCCTTTCAGCCTGGCGCCCGGCAGCAGCTTCCAGATGCGCACGACCGACGGACCCAAGGAGGCGCAGCTCTACAACCACGCCGATGTGGCGCCGGCACTGGAGGGCGTCGACTGGGATCTGCACGCCGGCGCGCGCGCAACGCACGGCAACTGGCCGGTCGAGACCAAGCAGGAGTTCCTCTCGGTCGGCGCCAACCGCCTGCCGCTGGTGCGCGAGGCCTGCGCCAGCGGCCGCTACAATGCCATCGTGCTGCTGGGCGGCGGCGATCCGGGCTACATGGAGGCGCGCGAGATCGGCCGCCAGTACCGCACCCCCATCACTTCGTGCGCGCATGCGCAGATGCATGTCGCCGGCCTGCTCGGCCACAAGTTCAGCGTCATCGACATTTCCGAAACGCACAACATGCAGATGGCACACCTGGTCGTGCAGTACCGGATGACCGACCGCTGCGCCTCGATCCGCAACGTCAACTTCCCGCTGCCCAAGCCGCACCTGCCCGACGAGCGGCCGATCCAGGCCGAGCGCGACCGTGCGCTTGCCGGCGAACCCTCGGCGATGCTCGATGCGGCGGTAACAGAATCCATCGCGGCCATCGAGGACGACGGCGCCGACGTCCTCATGCTGGGTTGCTCGGCAGCCTACTGGCTGCGGCCGCTGCTGGAGAAACGCCTGCACGCCATCGGCTGGGACGTGCCGGTGCTCGAGGGCTACCGCTGCGCCATCACGGTCGCCAAGACCCTGGTCGATCTCGGCGTCGATGCCAGCGGCCTCGCCTTCCCCGGCGAACGGCCAGCGAAGTGGCGGCGCAAGAAAGTCTTCTGACGCGCGCCGCGGCGGCCGCGCTGGACAATCGGTACTCGCTTCCGTACCATTCTCAGGTCTCGCAAGTTCAATAACCATTCAGGCGCGAGGCACCATCCCGGATATCCATACCGACTCGAACGGAAGGTATGACCATGGCCACACCGCTCCGGGCCGTGCCATCGCGCAGGCCTCGTCTCCCGCATCCCCACGCCGCCCTGGGCTATCTGCGCCGCCGACGCGTCGTCGGGGCGCCGCTCGCCATGCTGGCGTTGCGCAGCGCACAGGCGCAGGGCCACTGGCCCAATCAGCCCATCCGGCTGCTGGTCGGCTTTCCAGCTGGCGGCTCCGCCGACATTCCCGCACGCGCGCTGGCGCAGGCGATCGGCGACACGCTGGGCCAGCCTATCGTGGTTGAAAACCGCGCTGGCGCCGGCGGCGCCATTGCCGCCGAAGCGGTCGCGCACGCCTCGTCCGACGGCCACATGCTGCTGATGCTGCCGTCGGGCGCCCTGCTGCTGCCCATGCTGCGCCGCAGCCTGCCCTTTGATCCCTATGCCGACTTCGAGCCGATCGCCATGGTGGCCGAGGCGCCGCCGGTGCTTTGCGTGCCGTCGGCATTGGGTGTTACCGACCTCGCTGCGTTCATCGCTCAGCTGCGGCGGCCCGATCATGCGCTGACGTATGCGCTGTCAGGCCCCGGCACCAGTTCGCAGATCAACTTCGCGCTGCTGATGCAGGCGACCGGCACGACGGCAGTCGCCGCCATGTATCGCGGCGATCCCGACATGCTGCGCGATCTGCTGGCCAACCGCGTGCAGGCGACATTCCTGTCGGTGCAGACCGCGCTGCCGCACATCGCCAGCGGCGCGCTGGCTGCCCTGGGCGTCGCGGGCGAGACGCGATGCTCGGCGATGCCGGGCGTACCGAGCATGGCGGAGCTCGGCCTGCCGTCGGTCGCCTACGTTCCCTGGTGGGGCATCGCCGCGCCCAAGGGGCTTGCCCATCCGATCCGCGATCGCCTGGCGGTGGCCATCCGCCGGGTGGTGACGTCGGCCGACTTCCGCCAGCGCCTGGCGCAGCTCGGCGCCGATCCACGCGATCTCGGACCGCAGGACTTCGCCGCGCTGATCGCGGCCGAGCGGCAGCGGCTCGCCGCTATCGCCACCACGGCAGGACTCAAACCGGAATAAAGTCAGCCCCGGGCGATTCCGACGCCTGTTCGTGACGCCTGTCGATGGTGTCGGCCTTTTGACCGTTCGTGGATTTTTCCGCCCGGCGCATACCAGCGCGCCTTCTTCCGGACCGCGGGCGAAGGATCGGCCGACATGCTTCTCACGATCGCCGCCTCGGCCGCCAGCTCGATGTGAGAAGACCGGCCCACGGCCTCGAGCGCCATGGCACGGACATGGGCGTCAGGGTCTGCGTCGAGCAGCTGGATGGCCTTCTTCAACAACGGACCGTCCGTGGGAAGACAGGCGTCTGTCTTGCATCGATCACAGCTCAGGCTGTGCAACGCCGAAACCCTCACCCGCGCATCGGGATCATCCAACATCTTGAGCAGCGGCTGCATCGCGTCGGCCGTCAGCCATCGGTCCAGCAGACGACAGCACTGATAGCGCGCTTCGGCGTCCGGATGTTGCAAGCCCTCCACCAGCGCCGGAACCGAAGCCACACCGCGGCCCATGAAGGCGCGAATCGCGGCCGCTGCCCGGTGGGAACGCGCAAGGTCCTCGATCAACGTCGCGTCTTCGACTTCCATTCGCCGTGCATAAATCCCTTCTGTGGCGAGTCAAGCCGGCGTCGCGGGAGCGCCACATTACGAGCGTCGCGCTTTGAATGGTGGGTTGCGCGCTTCACCGACGACCCTGCCGTTCGGTCCAATAGCTCAACGCGCCGCAACAGGTCAGTCGGACGTCTTCCCGGCGGTCCGGCTCCCCTGCTTCGCGGCACCCGTCATTTTCGCGCGTCCTCACTCACCGGACTCCGCTTGACAGCCGGCGGTGATTGCCTATGATGATCCATATAGGTAACCGCGTTTCACTAATAAAACAAGAGCGGACGCGATGACAACCACTTGGCACGACGTAGCAGCGGCTGAAGACGTATCGGAGGACATGCCCATCACGGTGAAGCTGGGCGATCGTGATGTCGGCCTCTATCGCCTCAACGGCGAATTCTACGCGCTCGAGGATGTGTGCCCGCACGCCTACGCCCTGCTCTCGCAAGGCTTCATCGAGGGCGACGAGATCGAGTGCCCGCTGCACGGCGCGAAGTTCCACATCCCGACCGGCCGCTGCACCAAGGAGCCGGCCGATCGCGATCTGCAGCGCTACGCGGTGAAGGTCGAGGCCGGCCGCCTGTTCGTCGGCATCGAGTGAAGACCATGCCCGACCTTCGCATCGAATTCCGCAACGTCACCAAGCGCTTCCCGCCGCGCGGCGCCGGCGCGCAGCCGGTCGTTGCTGTGCAGAACGTCTCGGTATCGATCGGCGACGGCGAGATCGTGGCGCTGATCGGGCCCAGCGGCTGTGGCAAGTCCACCCTGCTCAACATGGGCTCGGGCCTCTACCTGCCCAGTGACGGCGAGGTGCGCATCGACGGCCAGCTGGTCAGCGGTCCCAGCCCGCAGGTTGCCTTCATGCTGCAGAAGGACCTGCTGCTGCCGTGGCGCACCATCCAGCAGAACGCCGAGTTCGGGCTCGAGGTACGCGGCGTGCCGGCGCGCGAGCGGCGTGACCGCGCCAAGGCGCTGTTGGCAAAATGCCACCTCGCCGGCTTCGAGAGCCACTATCCGCACCAGCTGTCAGGCGGCATGCGCCAGCGCGCGGCGCTGGCCCGCACCTTGGCCGTCGATCCGGTCGTGCTGCTGATGGACGAGCCGTTCTCGGCATTGGATGCGCAGACCAAGATGGTGCTGCAGCAGGATCTCGCGCGCACGCTAGCGGCCGAGAAGAAGACGGCGCTGCTGATCACGCATGACCTGGTCGAGTCCATTACGCTGGCCGACCGCGTTCTGGTGATGAGCCAGCGCCCGGGCACGATCATCGAGGAAATTCGCCTGGATGACCTGCCGGACCGCGACAACCCCATGGTGCGCCGCAGCCGGCCGCGCGTGCACGAGTACGCCGCGCGGCTGATGGAGCTGCTGCACATCTATGACACCGCCGAAGCCCAGGCGGTCTGAGTTCGCTTGACCGCAACGCGTTCCACTGGAGAACCGAGCATGCTGACGAAGCGCGCTTTTGTGAGGGCCACCGCCGCATTCGCAGCCACCGCGATTGCGGGATCGGCGCGCGCGCAGGCCGAGGAGATCACCTACCTGCTGCCCGCCGCCGCCTTCCTGCCGGCCTTCGGCCCGTGGATGCTGGCGCAGGGCCGCGGTTATTATACGGCCGAGGGGCTGAAGGTGAACTTCGTCGTCGCCAAGGGCGGCGTCGATGTCGCCAAGCAGGTCGGCGTCGGCAACGCCCTGATCGGCGGCGCCATCGGCGACACGCCGATCATCGCGCGCGCCCAGGGCATCCCGGTGAAGGCGGTCGCCGTGCTGGGTGGCCGCTCGCTGACCCAGCTGGTGGTGCACGACGGCAAGGGCATCAACGGGCCCAAGGACCTCAAGGGCCGCACCATCACCACCATGGCCTACCAGGACACCACGTTCTTCGCGCTGCAGGGCATGCTCGCCTCGGCGGGTCTCAGCAAGAATGACGTCGATGCGCAGGCCGCCGGGCCCGCCGGCGTGTGGCAGCTGTTCGCCGCCGGCAAAGCCGATGCCATGGCCGCCGTGCCCGACTGGATCGCCTCGGCCACCGACGCCGGCGCCAAGGTCAAAATCTATTCATCGGATGACTTCTTCAAGAGCATGGCGCAGGCGATCCTGGTCGCCGACGACACCATCCAGAAGCGCCCCGACGTGGTGCGCAAGCTGGTGCGCGCCACGCTCAAGGGCATGCAGGACATCATGAAGGATCCCGCCGCCGCGGCGCGCGACTACGTGAGCGCCGTGCCGCAGCACAAGGGCAAGGAAGCCTACGTCGAGGCGGTGTTCCGCCTCTACAACACCTACGTCTATCCGGGCCAGACCGTGGTGGGCACCATCGATGCCGAGCGCCTGGCGGCGGTGCAGCAGTTCTATGTGAAGGAGGGCATCGTGCCCAAGGCGGTGCCGGTCGCCGACCTCTTCACGAACCAGTTCGTGCAATAGCCATGGCCCACGTCGCCGACGCCGGCAGCCCCGCTGCCGCCACCGACAAGACACAAGCGGTCGCGCCCGCGCCGTCCGGCGCCTCGGGCTTCACCGCCGGCACGATCATCGCCAGCCTCGCGGTGCTGCTGGCTTTCCTTGCTGCCTGGCAATGGCTGCCGACCATGGCCGGCGTTCCCGAGTTCGTCCTGCCGCCGCCGTCGACGGTGTGGACGGAGTTCCTGCGCATGCTGGCCAACGACCGCCTGCTGTGGCACGCCGGCATCACGACATTGGAGATCATCGCCGGCTTTGCGCTGGGCTGCCTGCTGGGCATCGTGATCGGCTTCATCCTGGGCCTGTCACCCAAGACCGAGCTGGTGCTGTCGCCCTACATCCTGGCGCTGCAGATCGCACCCAAGGTCGCCTTCGCGCCGCTGTTCGTGATGTGGCTGGGCTACACCGTCTATCCCAAGATCCTGGTTGCCATCCTGATCGTGTTCTTCCCGGTGATGGTGAACGTGCTGACGGCGGTACGCACGGTCGATCCCGATATGGTGAACCTCGCGCGCTCCTTTTCGGCCAGCCGCCTGCAGGTCTTCCGCATGATCGAGTACCCGGCGTCGCTGCCGCCGCTGTTCGCCGGCCTGCGCATCGCCGCGACCCTGGCCGTGATCGGTGTCGTCGTCGGCGAGCTGGTGGGCGGCAACCTGGGACTGGGCTATCTGCTGACCTACGGCGAGGGCCAGGGCAACACGGCGATGGTGTTCGTCACCATCATCCTGCTGACCCTGATCGGCATCATCGCCTACGCTGCTGTGGTTCTGGTCGAGCGCCGGGTGCTGCACTACATGCCCAAGGCGCAGCACGTTTCGGTGTGATGGCCATGTTGCGCGACCGACGCATCCTCATCACCGGCGGCGCCCGCGGCTTGGGCCGCGCCTTTGCCGAAGCCGCCATCGCCGCCGGCGCGCGCGTCGCGATTGCCGACATCCTGGAGGATGCCGGACGCACGACAGCCGAGGCGATCGGCGCCGTGTTCGTTCCCGTCGATCTCGCCGCGCCTTCGTCGATCGAGGCCTGCGTCGCGGCGGCGAGTGTCGCGCTGGATGGCCTCGACGGCCTGGTCAACAACGGCGCCATCACCAACTCCGGCGGCAAGGGGATGGCCGAGCTCGACCCCGAGACCTGGGATCGCGTCATGGCGGTCAACGTGCGCGGCACGTGGCTCGCCACTCGCGCGGCGCTGCCGGCGCTGCGCGCGTCGGGCCGCGGCCGCGTGGTCAACATCGCCTCCGACACCGCCTTGTGGGGCGCCCCGCGGCTGCTGGCCTATGTCGCGAGCAAGGGTGCCGTGATCGCCATGACCCGCTCGCTGGCGCGCGAGCTGGGCGGCGATGCCATCACGGTGAACGCCGTGGCGCCGGGCCTGACCCTGGTGGAAGCCACGGAATACGTGCCGGCCGACCGGCACCGCCTCTATGTCGAGGGCCGTTCCATCAACCGCACGCAGGTGCCCGAGGATGTCTGTGGCGCCGTGACCTACCTGCTGTCGGACGCGGCAGGCTTCGTCACCGGCCAGTTGCTGGCCGTGAACGGCGGCTTCGTGATGCATTGAGAGAACGCGAGAGGAGACGATCATGCCAGATACAGCGATCAAGGACGCCAAGGCCCAGCGCTCATGGGATCGCGCCGACGGTGCGAGCTTCGAGCAATGGATGGAATCGCGCGTGGCGCGGCATGAGACCCGCCGCTACGACTGGGACGCGCTGAAGTTCCAGGCCGACTTCGATCCGAAGTACCGCCGCGCGCAGATGCGTTATGTCGGCACCGGCGGCACCGGCGTGAAGGCCGACACCAAGACCGTGCCGGCCGAGCACTTCACCTTCTCGACCATGTTGCTGCCGGCCGGTGCCGAAGGCCCGATGCACATCCACACCGACGTCGAGGAGATCTTCTTCGTCCTGCGCGGCACGGTGAAGGTGACCTGCGAGAAGGATGGCGAGCGCTGGGAGACGGTGATCGGTGATCGCGACCTGATCTCGATCCCGCCCGGCGTCTATCGCGGCGAGATCAACATCGGCGAGGAAGACGCGCTGATGTGCGTGATGCTGGGTGCCGCCAAGCCGATTACGCCGACCTATCCGCCCGATCACCCGCTGGCGAAGATCAAGCGGTGATCATCTCCCTTCTCCCCGCGAAGGCGGGGAGAAGGTGCCCGAAGGGCGGATGAGGGGCTTCCCGATGTTGCGACACATGGATCTACGCGCAATTGGCGCACCTTTCACAGCACCTGCTCCGTTCAGGCGCACAGCGAAGCCCCTC
>DATEIF010000145.1:0-9155 GCA_035279205.1 Vineibacter sp. | reverse complement strand
TGACCTTCTGCGCGACGGCATCACGCAGCGCGGTGCGGGCCTCGGCGTCGATCGGCCAGGCCTGGATCACGACGATGACGCGCTCGGCGCCGTCGTCGTCCTGCACCGAGAAGGCGCAGGCATCGCCGCGGCGCAGCGGCGCGATGGTCTCGACAGCCCACTCGATATCCTGCGGCCAGATATTGCGGCCGTTGACGATGATCAGGTCCTTGGCGCGACCGGTAACGACGATCGCGCCATCGCACCAATAGCCAAGATCGCCGGTATCGAGCCAGCCGTCCTGCAGCACCGCGGCGCTGGCCTCGGGCTCGCCGAAATAACCGGGCATGACGCTGGGCCCCTGCGCGAAAATGCGGCCGACGCGACGCTCGCCCACGGGCTTGCCGGCGTCGTCGCGGATTTCGGCGACGTGCCGCGGCAGCGGCCGACCGCAAACGACGAACTCGCGGGTATTGGCGCCGGTCGCCGGCGTCGCCACCTGGTCCTCGACCAGACCTGCGCGGTCGACCGTGTCGACCGTGAAGCCTTGGTCGATGGTCGAGAACGACAACGCCACGCACATCTCGGCCATGCCGTAGCACGGCAGGAAGGCGCGGCGATCGAAGCCGGCCGGCGCGAACGTCTCGACGAATCGGCGCAACACCGGCGCCTGGATCATGTCGCCGCCGATGCCGGCCACGCGCAGGCTCGACAGATCCAGACCCTCCAGCGACTGTGTCTGGACGCGCCGCGCGGTGAGGTCATAGCCGAAGCTGGGGCTGTAGGTGATCGTGCCGCGGCGCTGTGCGATCAGGCTCAGCCACTGCAGGGGCCGGCGTCCGAATTCGCCCGAGGGCATGACGTCGACGGAGCGCTGCCCGCACAGCGCCGCCAGCAGGAAGCCGATCAGGCCCATGTCGTGATACCAGGGCAGCCAGCTCACCGCGTGATCGTCGGCGCGCAGGTCGATTCCCTGCGGCGACAATGTCGCGTCGATATTGGCCATGAGCTGATCCTGGCGGATATCGACGCCCAGCGGAAAGCGCGTGCTGCCGGACGAGAATTGCAGATAGCAACGCTGGCCGGGTCCTAGCGGCCGCAGATCGACGGCCTTTTCCGGCAACGCGTCGAAAGCCGCCATCGGTCCGGCCAGGCGCACGGCCGTCCCCTCCGCCGCACTGGCGAGGTATTTCGACAGCGAATCGACGGACAGCGCCGCCACGGCCCCCGACGCCGCCAGCTGACGACGGAGCTGGTCGATATAGGCGTCGCGAGCCCCCAGGCCCGCCGGCAAGGAAACCGGTACCGGCAGCAGCCCGGCATACTGGGCGCCGAGGAAAGCGGTGACGAATCCCGGCCAGGTCTCGGCCGTGATCAGCAGCCGATCACCCACGGCAAAGCCGGCACCGATCAGACGGCGGGCGAAGACATGGGCCCGCGCCTGGGCCTCGCGCCAGGGCAGGGCCGCCGTCAGGCGACCACGCGCGTCGAAGAAACTGACGCCGGTCTCCCCTTGCGCGGCATAGTCCAGCGCCTCGACAAGGCTGCCGAACCCCCCGCGCCGGTAGGGCAAGGCGTGTCGCGTCGGCGTTGGGGTCATCTGCTCTTCGGCGTGTGGTTGAGGGGTCTGGCCACCCTTGGTGCCCACCTTATATAGAGGGCGCGGCGCGCAAGCGGCGGTCTCTAGCAAATGATATGCGTGCTCACAAGCAAGGGCGGCGTCCGCCGCAGACGGCGGGTCGCGTTGACGGAGTCCCCGACATATGGTGATTTCCGCTGCTGAAAGCCCCGGGCCGCGCCGTAAAGCCGCCGCAATCCGCTTCGCATAGCTGCCGCATGTCGTCGTCCGAACTGCCCCCCGCCCCGGCGTCGCCGTCATCCTGGCTCAGCCGGCTCTGGGCCTGGCGGCGCGACGTTTCGCTGCAGCAGCTCTATGCCAATACGGCCAAGCTGTTCTCCGGCCATGCGCTCAGCGCCCTGGTCGGCCTGGGCACGATCTGGTTCGCAACGGCCGGCCTGGGCGTATGGCAGTTCGGCATCCTGACCGCGATCCTGAGCTTCACCAGCCTGGTCGGCAACACGCTGAAGTTCTCGACCTGGGAAGCGGTGGTGAAATATGGCGCCGACGACCTCAGCCGCAACGATGCGGAAGCCTTGCGGCGCCTGGTCACGTTCAACACGCTGCTCGATATCGGCACGGCGCTGGTGTCGCTGCTGGTCTGCGGCGGCCTCGCCTATTTCATCCTGCCGCTGATCAAGGTGCCGGCCGAGTACCTGCACTTCGCGCTGTTCCTCAGCCTGAGCGCCTTCTTTACCGTCAGCGCCACACCGGTGGGCGTGCTGCGCCTGTTCGACCGCTTCGGCCTGCTGGCCATCACCGAGCCGATCGGCCCGCTCGTTCGCCTCGGACTCTGCGCGCTGTTCTATTATCTGGGGTGGAGCATCTGGGCGTTCGGCGCCGCCTACCTGGTCTCATCCGCGATCGATCGCCTGCTGACAGTGTGGCTGGGATGGCGCGAGCTGCGCCAGCGCGACATGGTGCCGGGCTGGCGCCATCTGTGGACTCGCCACACCGAGGGCCATCCCGGGCTCTGGAAGTTCGTGCTGGCCAACAACGGCCGCACCTCTCTGGGCGTCATCACCAAGCAGTCCGATGACCTGATCGTGGCCGGCTTCGCCGGCCCGACGGGCGCGGCGCTGTGGCGGATCGCCAAGCAGGTGTCGTCAATCCTGTCCGGGCCGGCCAGGATCTTCGTGATCTCGGTCTTTCCGCAACTGGCGCGTCTGTGGAGCGCACGCAGCTACCGCAGCTTTCGCCGCCTGGTGGTACGCAGCAGCGCCACATCCACCATCGGCGCGCTGGTGGTGGTGGCCGCCTTCGCCGTGCTTGGCCCGACCCTGCTGCACCTCTTCTTCCACAAGGCCGCGCAGCATCAGTTCCTCGAAGCCTATCTGCCGGCCCTGCTGCTGATGATCTCGCGGGTCGCCACGGTGGTGATGTCGCCATTCGTGCCGGCGCTGACCGCCATGGGCCGCGCCGTGCGCAACCTGAAGCTGGCGCTGCTGCTGGCCATGATCTCGGTGCCGATGCTGCTGGTGCTGACATGGCAGTTCGGAATCATCGGCGCGGCGCTGTCGCGCGTTTTCGCCGAGGCGCTGACGGCGGCCGTGTTCGGCTGGACGGTCATGACCGCGGTCAATGCCAAGGTGCGCAGCGACGATGCCGCGCCAACACCGGGCGCTCCCCGCCCGGCACCGGCAGGCAGCTGACCAGCGCGCCCCTGCCCGACCAGACCGTCATCTCGGGCGTAGCGAGGGATGACGACGTCTAGAGCGGTTCATCGCTTGCCGGAATCAGCCGCAGCCGTCGTCCTGAGCGCAGCGAAGGACCTTGCGGTGGTTCCCTCAAAGAATGGCGGCACTGATGAAAATATTGGCGCCGACAGTGTCGATACCAACACCGCAGGATCCTTCGCTTCGCTCAGGATGACGGGACGGTCGATCCGACAGTCGGTTCCGTCAAACGATGAAACGGTCTAGCGGCGCAAGCGTGCCTGCAGCTTCGCCAGCGTCACGCTCTCGTCCCAGGTGAAGACGAAGGGCGCGTCCCTGCGGCTTTCCAGGCCGAAGATGTCACCGGCGACGCTTTCGTGCGGATGATTGATCGGATCGCCGCCCAGGTAGAAGAATGGCTCTCCGCAGGACCATTCATCGCCGCGCCGGTCCGACCCCGGATGGGTGGCAGCACCGGGATAGCGGAAGCACAGCCGCGACTGCGGGCTGCGGGCTTGAGGATGCGGTGCCTTCTCAAGCTTCCACTCGCCGACGAACAGACGCGATTGCCCCGCGTACCAGAGAAAGGCGCGGCCATCGGCGGGCGTGTAGAACACATACTTGCTGTAGTACAGCCAGGTCCGATCGGCCATGAGCTGGCGCCATTCCTCCAGCGGTCTGTCGGGCGGCACGAACGGCTTCGTCGACGGCGTCCAGCCATGGCCTCGCGATGATATCGGTGATGCATACCAGCAGCCGCCCAGCGCCAAGGTGGCGATGGCCCACACCAGCCGCAACATGGTCTCTTCTCCCACCCGAACCCAACGGCACGATCAACGTTCAAGAACTACCGACAGAGCGTATCGCGGCTGTATCGCAGAACCATCTACTTTGTATCGTTGATGTCGCCGAGCAGCGCACGAATGCGATCGACCACCGCGGGCAGATCATCCGGCGGCGGCGTGGTCCCGACCATGGGCTCGCCCAGCACATGCAGATGATGGTCGCGCGCCAGCGGCTGCCACAGCACGGCCATATCGCGCGGCAATGTGATCCAGCCGCCGGCGTACAGGTCATCGACCGTGCCGCGCGGCAGCAGTCGCCACAGGACTCGCGGCAGTTGCTCGCGCCAGGACGGATCGAGCGGCACCGGCGCCACCGATACCGGTTTGCCGGTATGACAGGCTTCGGCGATCATCGACGCACTGTCGCCCGTCACCACCACGCGGTCGGCCAGGCCGACGAACGCGGCGAGCGCGTTCGATGCGTCGCCGGCGCGCCATCGGTGAACAAGCCGCGGCACCTTGATCTCGGCTTCCAGCGCCGCGATGACGTCCTGCGGCGTGCGACGGCTGGTCACCATCAGCACAGCGCTACGCAGCTCGCGCGCCAGCGCATCGATGTGCTGGCCGATGCTGCGCCCGACCTCGGCATCGAACCGCAGCGGCCGCGCCTTGCCACCGACCAGCACCGCCAGGAACGGCGGCCTGAGATCGCCCAGGCGGGACGCCCATGCCGCCGCGCCCTGGGTCATGGCAGCCGGGTCGATGCGGTTGAACGGCAGTCGCGCGGGCCAGACGTTGGCGCCCGCCGGCAGCTGATACTGCGGCATGGCGACGACCAGATCGAACGCGGCCAGCGGCCCCCACGGACGACCGACATTGACCAGCTTCGCCCGGCCGCCGCTGCGGACCTGGATCCAGCGTGCGATCGGTGCCGTGCGACGACCTGCCGACAGCACCAGATCCGGCCACGGCGGCGTCAGGTCGGCGCTCGCAGCCGCAGCCAGCGACAGCCGCGATGCGCCCAGCAGGCGGTTGGGCAGTCGGTACAGTCCGTTGAATTTCAACGGCTTCTCCACCGTCGACCAGCCGAGCGCAAGGGCCAGCCGGCGCAGCTGCGCGGTGTCGCCGCCCTTGTCGCCCACCAGCAGCCACACCAGGGGCGCCGAGCGTCTGTCGCCGTTCATGACGGTGTTGTAACGGACGACGGCACGCGGCTCCAACCGTCGGTTCGCCATTTGGTTGACAGCACGCCGGCCCGTCCGGATAGTGCCGGCGTGCGGCGTGATCCGGTGATCGGCGAGTCCGAAACTGGAGCGTCGCGTGTTTTTTTCAGCGATGGAGGATCGCGTGATACCGGCCGTGATGCCGACGTACGATCGGAAGGACGTCGCCTTTGAGCGTGGCGAGGGCTCCTACCTTTACGCCGTCGACGGCCGACGATTCCTCGACTTCACATCGGGTATCGCCGTCAACAATCTCGGCCATTGCCATCCCGTGGTGGTGAAAACGCTGCAGGAACAGGCGGCCAAGCTGTGGCACACCTCGAACCTCTATCGCATCGCGCACGGCGAGCGCCTGGCGCAGCGGTTGGTGGAGAATTCGTTCGCCGATACGATGTTCTTCAGCAACTCGGGTGCCGAGGCGATCGAGGGCGGCATCAAGCTGGTGCGCAAGTACCAGTACGTGAACGGCCAGCCGCAGCGTTACAAGATCATCTGCTTCGACCAGGCCTTCCACGGCCGCACCGGCGCGGCGCTGGCGGCGACCGGCAACGAGAAATACCTGCAAGGCTTCGGCCCCAAGGCGCCGGGCTTCGTGCATGTACCACTCAACAACACTAACGTCGTGCGCGACGCCATTGACGATGAGACGGCCGCCATCCTGGTCGAGCCGATCCAGGGCGAAGGCGGCGTGCGGCCGGGCACCGGCGAGTTCCTGCGCGCACTGCGCGCGATCTGCGACGAGTTCGGCCTGCTGCTGTTTTTCGACGAGATCCAGTGCGGCTTCGGCCGCACCGGCAAGCTGTGGGCCTATGAGTGGTTCGACGTGAAGCCCGATGTCATGGCCGTTGCCAAGGGCATCGGCAACGGCTTCCCGCTGGGTGCCTTCATGGCCACCGAGAAGGCCGCCGCCGGCATGGTCTTTGGCACGCATGGCTCGACCTACGGCGGCAATCCGCTGGGCACCGCCGTCGGCAACGCCGTGCTCGACGTGATGCTGGCGCCGGGCTTCTTCGACGGCGTGCGCGAGCGCATCGCCTATTTCCAGCCGCGCCTGCAGGCGCTGGTCGCGAAACATCCCAAGGTGCTGGCCGAGGTGCGCGGCACCGGCTTCATCACCGGCCTGCGTTGCGTGGTGCCCAGCGGCGACATGGTCAATGCGCTGTTCGCGCGCCAGATGCTGACGGTCGGCGCCGGCGACAACGTCGTGCGTATCTATCCCTCGCTGGTGGCGTCCAGGGAAGACCTCGACCACGGCCTGTCCATCATCGACGACGCCTGCCGGGCGCTGGCGGCCAAAGCAGAAGCGGCACCGGCGGGAGCAGCCCATGGCTGAGCCGCGGCACTTCCTCGACCTCGACCAACTCGACCCCGCGCTGCTGCGTGGCATCCTCGACCAGAGCCGCGACTACAAGCGCGCCCGCGCCAACGGCGGTCACGACCAGCCGCTGGCCGGCAAGACGCTGGCCATGATCTTCGAGAAGCCGTCGACGCGCACGCGCGTGTCGTTCGAGGTCGGCATGCGCGATCTCGGCGGCCGCACGGTGATGCTGGGCACCACCGATACGCAGCTCGGCCGCGGCGAGACCATCGCCGACACCGCTCGCGTGCTGTCCCGCTATGTCGATGCCATCATGATCCGCACGACGGCGGAGGAAAAGCTGCTGGAGATGGCGCGGTATTCCACCGTGCCGGTCATCAACGGCCTGACCGACAAGACCCATCCGTGCCAGCTGATGGCCGACGTGATGACGTTCGAGGAGCATCGCGGCGCCATCAAGGACAAGGTCGTGGCGTGGTCGGGCGACGGCAACAACATGGCGACGAGCTGGATCCATGCCGCGGCCCAGTTCGACTTCCAGCTGCGCATCGCGTGCCCGCCCGAGCTGAAGCCGCCGGCCGACGTGCTGGAATGGGCCGCCAAGCGCGGCGCCCGCGTGAGCGTGGTGCACGATCCGGCCGATGCCCTGAAGGACGCGGACTGCGTCGTGACCGACACCTGGGTGTCGATGGGCGATGAGGACGAGAGCAGCGCGGGCCGACGTCACAATCTGCTGAAGGCCTATCAGGTCGACGCCCGCATGATGAAGCGGGCCAAGGACGACGCCATCTTCATGCACTGCCTGCCGGCTCATCGCGGCGAAGAGGTCACTGCCGAGGTCCTCGACGGTCCGCAGTCGGTGGTGTGGGACGAAGCCGAGAACCGCCTGCACGCGCAGAAGGGCATTCTCGCCTGGTGCCTGGGCAAAGCCTGACGGCTCTGGCAAGCGGGACGGCGAGCGCCTATATCGGCCCGGCATGCGCCACGCGGCGCCCGGCACGGGACGTGCACGGTGTGCGCGGCGCCCAGATTCTGTGCGACCCGACGTTCGGGCGCCGCGGGAGTTGTAGGACTTGTCGGCATGAACAGCGCGCGTGCTGGATCCATCCTCGCCGCCAACAGCGATTCGGTGCTGCCGTTTCAGCTCGAGGCGCTGGGCGTGCGCGGCAGGGCCGTGCGGCTGGGCCCGGTGCTGGATGCCATCCTGTCGCGACACGCCTATCCGGCACCCGTCGCCGCCCTGCTGGCCGAGGCGCTGGTCCTGGGGGCGGCTCTGGCATCGTCGTTGAAATACGACGGCATCTTCACCCTGCAGCTGCGCGGTGATGGCCCGGTCCGATTGATCGTGGTCGACCTGACATCGGACGGCGCGTTGCGCGGCTATGCCCAGGTCGACGCCACGCGCCTGGCCGCGGCGCTGAAGGGCGTGCCGTTGGACTCGGTCTCGGAACTGCCGGCCAATCCGGTACCGCGCCTGCTGGGCGCCGGCCATATGGCCTTCACCGTCGATCAGGGGCCGCAGACCGAGCGCTACCAGGGCGTCGTGGCGCTGGATGGCGCCACCCTGGCCGATTGCGCCCATCATTATTTCCGCCAGTCCGAGCAGCTGGCTGCCGGCCTCAAGCTGGCGGTCGCCCATGACGGCGCCCACTGGCGCGCCGCGGCACTGGTGCTGCAGGCCTTGCCGTCGGCTCAGCTCATCGCCGAGCTCGACGCCGACGAGCGCGAGGATCGCTGGCGCAAGGCCGTCGTCCTGCTGAGCAGCGCCACGGCCGCCGAGATGGTGGATCCGGCATTGCCGGTCGAAGGACTGTTGTTGCGCCTGTTCCACGAGGATGGCGTGCGCGCGTTCGATCGCCGCCCGCTGTTCGATCAGTGCCGCTGCTCGCGCGCGCGCATCGACCGGGTGCTGCGCACGATCCGCCGCAGCGAGCTCGACGAGCTGCGCGATGCCGGCGGGCGCGTCGTGGTCACCTGCGAGTTCTGCTCGACCACCTATCGCTACGCCGACGCCGATCTCGACGCCCTGGAGACCGCCTGACGCGCGTAAAAGCGCTTCAAACCCCACCTCGCAAGTGCGAAATTGCACTCCCCTTTCCGCACAGAGAGGGGACGGGGTGCCACCTCGCCGCAATGGCGCCGTAAACGAGCTTACACTCGGGTGCCATGATTTCGGGGTTTGCTTGCCTCGTGCACGCTGGCCGTCACGCCGTGCCCGCATTGATCGGGGCGGTGTTGATTCTGGCCGCGGCGCAGGTCTTTGCCCAGAGCGCACCGCCGAGCCTGTCGGCGCCGCAACCCGGTTTTGGGCCGAACCCCAGCGCGTCACCGCCGCAGAACGCGACCGCACCGCGCGAGCCATCACCGCCGCTGCAAGCGGCCCCGGCGCCCACCGCCGCCGCGAAGCGTCGGTCTTTTGATTTCTCGGTACCCGATTTCGGCTCGGCGCCCCTGCGGCTGGACGTGGCGCGTGTCGAGGTCGTGCAGGCCTATGCGCCGCCGCAGCGTGTGCCCAATGTCGAGCACCGCATGATCATCTCGCCGCTGGCGACGATCGACGACTGGGCGCGCCGCCAC
>DATEIF010000144.1:0-15615 GCA_035279205.1 Vineibacter sp. | reverse complement strand
CAGCCTTCTTCGCAAGCCGCCCTGGCGCCGCCCAAGCCGCAGCAGTCACCGACACCATAGACGCCGGCAACGCTCGTCTCGCCGTGCGCATTGCGCCGTGTGACGAGATGGCCGCGGGCCTCATCGAAATCATGACGGCAGCCCAGTGCCAGCAACAGTTCGTTCGACGGCATGAAGCCGTAGCCCATCAGCACGACGTCGGCGACGACGTCGTGGTCGGCCGACAGGGTGGTTTGCGTGCGCCGGCCCAACGTCGCCTGCAGCGCCCCATCGCGCGCCTTCACGCGCATCAGCCCGCGGCCGCTGAGCACAGGCACGCCGCATCGCCTGAGGGCGGCGAGCATGCGCGCTCCCTGCCAGGCAAGACCGGGCGCATGCCTCAGCATGCGCAGCGCCGCACCGGCGTGCGCCAGGCCGGGTGCTTCGGCCAATTCGGCGACGGCGACGACCGTGGTGCCACTGCGCGCGAGCTCGAGCGCCACCTGCAGATTGAGCGGGCCGTTGCCGCACACCAAGATGCGCCGGCCGGCCAGCACGCCGTCGGTCTTCAGCAAGGTCTGCGCAGCGCCCGTGGTCATCACGCCGGGCAGTGTCCATCCCGGAACGGGCAGCCCGCGTTCGTAGGCGCCGGCGGCCACGATCAGGCGCCGGGGCTGGAACACCTGGGAGCCCTGCGGTGTCGTGGCGCCGATCGTCATCGGCGCGAAGGCGCCCCACGCATCGGCGTTGCATAGGATCTCGACACCGGCGCGGCGGGCACGGTCGATGAGCGCGCGGCCCTCGTTGGCCTGCGCATCGGCGCGGGCTGCACGGGTCCGCGCACGGCCTTCGGCGGCTTGCTTGTAGTATTGGCCACCGGGCTGCGCGCGCTCGTCGAGCAGCACCACGCCGACACCGGCTTCCGCGGCAGCGATGGCGGCCGACAAGCCGCCGGCGCCGGCGCCGATGACAAGCACGTCGGGCCTGCGTACCGGCAGGTCGTCGACGGTGATCGGCGCCACGCTGTCGCTGCAGGCCGCCAGGCGGCCGGGGAAGGATTGGTGACGCACCACGTGTGGGCCCGACACCTTGGTCATGCAGGCGCGGCGATTGTCCGAGTCGTCGATGCTCACCAGGCAGTCCTGGCAGACGCCCATGCCGCAGAACAGGCCGCGTTCGGCACCGCCCTTGGTGGTGCGGAACGATCGGACGCCGGCCGCCAGCAGTGCCGCCGCCAGGGACTCGCCGGGGCGGGCGGGGACCGTCCGTCCCTCGACATCGAGGAGAACATCCGGCGTCTCGGCGGCATCGCCGTCGGCCATCCGAAGGGTCACGTTGGACATGTTTCAGGGAGGTGATTGCACGAATGTTCGATATGCGAACGATTCCAGCGCCACTCTGGCGTCGCCATTGGCGAGTTTCTTAGCGGCATGGGGTGACGATCGCGCAGATGGAACGCCAAATACATTGAGATTCAACGTCATTTTCCGGTGGGCTGAATTCGTACAAAAGTTATCATATCGCACAAAATGATATAGGGAAGGCACACGACGCCTTGGCCTTGGGTATGCCCATGAAAATCACGCAGATCTCCGTGCATCAGGTCGACCTGCCGCTAGGCGCCGGGACCTACAGTTGGGCCAGCGGCAAATCGCTCACGACCTACGATTCAACGGTCATCCGGATGGCGACCGACGCCGGTTTGATCGGATACGGCGAAGTCTGTCCGCTGGGGCCGGCTTACCTGCCGGCCTATGCTGCCGGTGTCCGCAGCGGGCTTGCCGAGCTTGCACCGCACCTGTTGGGTCAGGACCCGACGCAGATCGGTGTCATTCATCGCGTGATGGACGAGCACCTGAGGGGCCACGCCTATGTCAAGTCGGTGCTCGACATGGCGTGCTGGGATTTGCTGGGCCAGGCTGCCGGCGTCCCGGTGTCGACGCTGCTGGGCGGCTGTCAGGGCGAGGCCGTGAAGGTCTATCGCGCGATCTCGCAGGATACGCCCGCGCGCATGGTGGAGCGGGTCGCGGCCTATCGAGCCGAGGGCTTCCGCCACTTCCAGATCAAGGTCGGTGGCGATCCTGACCTCGACATCGTACGCATTCGCGCCGTCGCTGCCGGGCTTGAACCGGGCGAGGTGCTGGTCGCCGATGCCAACACGAGCTGGCTGTCGCATCAGGCTGCGCGCGTCGCGCAGGCCATCGACGACATCGACCTCTATCTCGAGCAGCCATGCCTGGACTATGGCGCCTGCCTGGACATCAGGCGGCGCACGCGTCGCCCGTTCATCCTCGATGAGACCATCGACGGCATCGCCGCATTATTGCGCGCCCATCGCGATCAGGCGATGGACGTGGTCAACATCAAGCTCAGCAAGGTGGGTGGTCTGCATGTGGCGCGCCAGATGCGTGATCTGTGCGTCGCCATGGGAATCGCCATGACCATCGAGGATAGCGGCGGCAGCGATATCGTGACCGCTGCGATCGCGCATCTCGCTCATTCGACGCCCGAGGCGTTGCGCTTCAGCGCCAGCGACGTCAACGGCTATGTCACCGTCAGTCTCGCCGACGACGGACCACGCCACGAACGTGGCTGGATGAAAGCGCCGACGGCCCCCGGTCTTGGTGTGACGGTGCGGTCGGAGATTCTGGGACGTCCCGTGCTCACAATCGGCTGAACCTCTGCAACAACAGCATGTTCAGCTGAAAAATCAACGTCCCTGCGTATGCGCTTCTTCGCGGGGACGATTGCGCGCCATCGCCGCTTGTTGGCCGGCTGCTGCGGCGCCTGGCACATACTATGCATGTGACAGAAGGCATGACGGCCTGCATAGTGCTGCGGGGCATGGGTTGCGTGCGAGCTTGTCCGGTCGGCGTGCGTCCGGGGCCTTCCATGTTTGATCGTGCAAAGAAGACATCTGGCCATGATTTGCCGGGCGTAATGAGCGCGCGCTTGGATTCTCGGCGCATTGCCCGTGACGTGACATTTGTGTGGTCGCTGTTTGAACTGGGGATCACTGCACGGTTCGCCAAAAACTGGCCTCAAACGGGAATCATTCTTTTTTCGGAACTTCTTTCACAGCGCACACGTTATCGCCGCGCTGATTTCAGTCACAGATTGGCTACAGCCGCTCAGGTATGTCGAGTTAGCAGGCCGCGCATGTCGATCTTTCCGCACATGCCGGATTCAAAACCCAGTGGTGATCTAACAGGCTTCACAGTTCGGCCACAGACTTCGGTCACGTCTTGGACCTGTGGAATGGTGTTCAGCCGGAGGCTGGGCCAGCGGCATGGTGGGAAGGAAATGCCTGAACGGGTGAACATGCAGGGATTGCGCCGCGCGGCATTATGGGAACGACATGAGTTTTGGTCGTCTGGTTCCAGTGTTTATCGGGATGAACTGCCTGATGCTCTCGGCATGCGGGCTGCCCGACCTGTTGAATCAACATACGCGCCCAGCGGCGAAGTCCGGCACGGCGCGCCCGGCGTCGGCCACCGCCGCTGCGCGCAAGCCCGCCGGCGAGAGTGCCGCCGCGGCGGGTCAGTCATCCGCCAGCACCGCCAGCCCGAAAGGCGCCGAGGGATCGACCGCGGCACCCCGGCCGCAGCTGGTCGGCCTGGGCGAGGAGGAATTACGCGCAAAGCTGGGACCACCAGCAACGGAGGAAGACCGTCCACCCGGCAAGATATGGCGATATCGAAAGGGAGGATGCACTTTGAACCTTTCACTGTATCCGGATGTCCAGACCAGGAAATTCGGAACGCTGACCTATGAGGTGAAGAGCGATGACGACACCGATGAAGGAAAGCGCAACTGCCTGGCCGACTTACAGTCCCGCATCCAGGCCCGATGAAGCTGTCCGGCCAGGCGATCGCGTCAGGCTGGTCTTTGTCGACGACGACGACAACTACCGCGAGGTTGCCGGCGCCGAGCTTGTCGACCACGGCTTCGACGTCGTGGCGCTGGCGGATGGCACCGCCATGCTGGACTATCTGGCCGGCGGCGGCGCCGGCGACGTCATCGTGCTCGACTGGAACCTGCCCACCACACCGGGCATCGATCTGCTGCCCAAGCTGCAGCGGCGCGGCATCCACCTGCCGATCGTGTTCCTGACGGGCCAGTCGTCACGGGCGCATGAAAACCTCGCCCTTGAACGCGGGGCCCTCGACTTCGTCGACAAGTCCCGCGGTGTCGGCATTCTTGCCAAGCGTATCCGGCTGATCGTCGACGCCGGGAAGCAACCGCAGGAAATGCAGGCCGAGGAAATCCTGCAATGCGGCCGCCTGGTGCTGCGGCCGCGGGTCAGCCGCGCCTACTGGAACGATGTCGATGTCAACCTGACGCTGACGGAGTTCAATATCGTACGTTTGTTGGCTTCAAGTGTCGGCGAATACGTGACGTATCGATCGGTCTATGATTGCATGCATCACGTCGGGTTCATCGCCGGGAGCGGCGAAGATGGCTATAGAACCAACGTCCGTTCTTCGATCAAGCGGATACGCAACAAGTTCCGAGCCATCGACACTGACTTCGGCGAAATCGAGAACTTCCCTTCCTTCGGTTATCGCTGGGGCAGAGCCAACACCCCCGCGGCGTGAGACCGTTTCAGGGGCGCGCCGTCTCGGCGCGTCCCTGACCCTCAAGCTCATCGCCATTGTCGGCATTTTCATCACGTTGCCGATCGTCCTCTACGGCCAGTTCGAGAGCGCCGATCGACAGACGCGTGACCTCGTCACGCGCAGCATCCAGGATCGCAGCCGGCTGATCGCCCAGGCCATCACGCCTGTGCTGGCGCAGATGGCTGCGCCGGCCCAGGATGTGCTGAACGCCGAGCTTCAGAAGTACGGCGCCGACGGCACGATTCTGAAGCTGATGCTGCAGCCGGCGGGCGGGCAGGGCGAACGGGCATTCTACTATGTCGCCTCGACGCCTCTGGTTGCCTCGGGCCAGGTCGGCACCGAGCTCGATGAGCTGGGGCAGCGCGGCATCCTCAAGCGGCTCTCCGAATCCTGCATCTGGGATTCGCAGGGCGAGATCCGCTATCGACAGCCCGACGGCACGGTCGAGATCCTGACATCGCTGATCCCGATCAAGACGGCGGCGGGTTGCTGGGTGCTGATTTCGACGCACGCCACGTCGGAGTTCCTCAACACGTCGATCGGCCGTCCCTACTGGCAGACGCGCGAGGTGCGTATCGCGGCTCTGATCTACCTCGGGTTGGCGCTGGTGGCGACCCTGGTCGCAGTGAGCATTCGCCGCAGCTTGCGCCGCTTTCGTGATGTGGCACATGAAATACGGCAGGGCCGGATCGGCGAGTATGCCTTCACCAGCCGCAACGTCGTGCCGGAGCTGTCGAGCGTGGCGCGCGACTTCGATCGCCTGGTCCAGGACCTTCGCCGCGTCGCGCGCGACATGCGCCAGACCGCGGAGGACAACGCGCACGCGTTCAAGACGCCGCTGGCCACGATCCAATCGGCGATCGAGCCGCTGCGGCGGCGGGTGGCGGCCGACGATGAGCGCGCACAGCGGGCCTTGGTCATCATCGATTCATCGATCGATCGCCTCAAGGCCATGGTCAATGCCGCGCAACGGCTCGACATCAACACCGCCGATCTGATCGACGCGCCGCGCCGGCGCATCGACCTGACCCAGCTGGTGGGCGACACCCTGGTGCACTATCGCGAGACTCTGGCGGGCCGCCACATCCGGCTTGTCCGTCGCCTGGACGACAAGGTGATGGTGCGCGCCGGCGCCGGCATGCTCGAGGTGGTGCTGCAGAACATCTTCGACAACGCCGTGAGCTTCTCCGGTGCCGGGTCGACCATCATCGTCACGCTGACGGCAGCGGCGGAGACCGCCGATCTGCGCGTCGAGGACGAAGGGCCTGGCGTGCCGCCCGAGCGTCTTGACCGCATCTTCGAGCGCTATTTCTCCTCGCGACCGAAACCGGTGGAGCCTGCGCCTCTCGTTGAAGAGGGCCAGACGGCGGAGCATGCCGGCCTCGGCTTGTGGATCGTACGACGCAATGTCGAGGCTCTCGGTGGTCGCGTCGCCGCGTCCAATCGCATGGGCGGCGGCCTCTGCATTCGCATCACGTTGCCCTGCAACGGTACCGACTGAACGCCGCCGGCCGGCGGTAGGCGCACGCGCCTCGTGCCTTGAATCGGCCGCGATTTCTGCAATCGATGAACCACAGGATGATCACTGGTCGCGCCAGCAGTGCGATCCTAGTTTTTGTGCACCACAGCAATCATGGTCCGGAAGTTCACATGGATGTCATCGCCGATCTTGCCCGGTTCCGTGTCCAAGGCTCGGCACTCATCCACCCCGTGATCCTCTCGGGTGGCTCCGGCACACGGCTGTGGCCGCTGTCGCGCGCAGCCTATCCCAAGCAGCTGCTGCCATTGCTGAGCGAGCGCACCATGCTGCAGGAGACGGCGCTGCGCAGCCTGACGGATGTCGGCTTCGCGGCTCCGGTGGTGATCTGCAACGACGAGCATCGGTTCCTGATCGACGAACAGCTGCGTCAGGTCAGCGTGGTGCCGCAACAGGTTCTGCTCGAGCCGGTGGCGCGCAACACCGGACCGGCCGTTGCCGCCGCGGCGCTGTGGCTGATCGCGCGCGATCCCGATGCGCTGATGCTGGTCCAGCCCTCCGATCACGTCATCGGCTCGGTGGCGCGCTTCCATGAGGCGGTGGCGTGCGGCGCCAGCGCGGCGCAGGCCGGCAAGCTGGTGACGTTCGGCATCCGGCCCACGCGCCCCGATACCGGGTACGGCTACATCCAGATCGGCAGCGCCGTTGACGGCGCCGATGGCGTGTTCGTCGTCGACCGGTTCGTGGAGAAGCCCGACCAGCCGACGGCGGAACGGTTCGTCGACAGCGGCGTGTTCTCGTGGAACAGCGGCATCTTCCTGCTGAGTGCCCGCCACTTCCTGGAGGATCTCGGCCGGCTCAACCCGGAGATGCTGGCAGCCTGTGAACGGGCGGTCCACAACGGCGTCGAGGATCTCGGCTTCTTCCGCCTCGACGCCGCGGCACTGGCACAGGCTCCGGCACTGTCGATCGATCGCGCCGTGATGGAGCACACCGATCGCGCCGCCGTGGTGCCGGTCGACATGGCATGGAATGACCTCGGCTCGTGGCGCGCGTTGCAGGAAATCGGCGAGCAGGACGCCGACGGCAACGTGGTGCAGGGCGACGTGATGCTCGATCGCGTGCGCAACTCCTATATCCGCACCGACGGCAAGCTGGTGGCGGCGATTGATCTCGAGGACGTCGTCGTGGTCTCGACCGACGATGCCGTGCTGGTGGCGCGTGCCGGATCGGCGGCTGAGGTGTCGGGTATCGTCGAGCGTCTGCGGCGGAGCAACCGGCCGGAGCCGATCCAGCATTCGACGACTCACCGGCCGTGGGGCTACTACCGGACGGTCGATGCCGGCGGCCGTTTCCAGGTCAAGCGGATCATGGTGAAGCCGGGCGCCAAGCTCAGCCTGCAAATGCACTTCCATCGGGCCGAGCATTGGGTCGTGGTGCAGGGCACGGCCATGGTCCAGCGTGGCAGCGAGCGGATGCTGGTGCGCGAGAACGAGTCTGTCTACATCCCGATCGGCACCGAGCACCGCCTGGAAAATCCCGGCAAGTTGCCGCTACATCTGATCGAGGTGCAGTCAGGGCCCTATCTCGGCGAGGACGACATCGTGCGGATCGCCGACAACTACGGTCGCGCCTGAGCCAGGCGCCACGCCTCGATCGCGTGAAGGGCATGTCACGCGAGGGGCCTTGAAGAGGGTGCCGCAGGACGCGCATGCCCGCAGGTCGGTGCCTGGTAACCCGGGCAGTGAAAGGCCTTGTTGGCGAGCGATCGCTTGACTTGGCCGGTGCTACACCATGGCTTTTCTGCGGCTCTCCAACGCCCTCGTTTTGGTCACAACATCGGTGCGCGTTTTGGCGTTACAGGTAAGGCATACCATCGTGCGATCGCTGTCCGGCACTTGTGGCCGGCAGTATCGGCGAGCAACAAATGAAGGTGATGAAAATGGCCAACGTCAGGATCGTTAAGTCGATTCCGCGTCGTGGCCTGGTTGGGGCGATGGCTGCGTTCGCGGCTGGTGTTGCTGGCACGGCCGGCGCATTGGCGCAGGTCTCCGACACTGCGCCGCGTGGCGGTGGCCAGATGCCGCCCGGCGCACAGCCTCCAGGCGCGACCATTGACCGGAACTCCGACTACAAGCTGGGCGGCGGCGACCGCATGCGGATCATCGTCTATGGCCAGCCCAACCTTACCGGCGAGTATGCGCTGGATGGTGGCGGCAACCTGTCGTTCCCGTTGATCGGCCAGGTTCCGGCCATGGGCATGACGCCCTCCCAGCTCGAGCGGACGATCGTTTCACGACTGCACCCCGATTATCTCAAGAACCCGAGCGTCAGCGTCGAGGTGATGACGCGCCGGCCGTTCTACATCGTGGGCGAAGTCAAGAATCCGGGCAGCTATCCATACGTTTCCGGCATGCTGGTGATCAACGCCATCGCGCTGGCCGGCGGGTTCACCTACCGGGCGCGCGAGAGCTCGTTCTACATCAAGCGCAACGACAAGAGCGGTCAGCAGACCCGCCTTGACGCCAATCAGGAAACGCCCGTCCAGCCCGGCGACATCATCATGGTCAGGGAGCGATATTTCTGATGGCGCAGCTTCCCGATCGGATCCGCGGGCGACGACGCGCTGTCGTCGCGCGCGAACGCGTTGTTCCCCTCGAGCCGGTGCAGTACGTACCACCCGAGCGGGAGCAGGATTTCCTCGAGACGCTCCGCCGATTGTGGCGGCACAAGTGGCTGATCATCGGCTGCGCGATCGTGCTGGGCGGCACGGCCACCGCCGTGACGATGTCGCTGTCGTCCTACTACGTCGCCGAATCGCGTGTGCAGGTCGGCGTTCAGGCGCCGCGCTACCTCAACGTCGAGGCGATCATCACCGACGCCAATCCGGACCAGGAGCGGGTCCAGAACGAAGGCTTCGTCATCCTCTCGCGCGATATCGCCAAGCAGGCGATCGAGCGCCTGAAGCTGGTGGAGAATCCCGAGTTCAACGCCGAGCTTCGGCCGCCGTCATGGTGGGCGCGTCATGCCGACATCCGTCATATCGTTCCGGCGGCGTGGCTTGACTGGCTTAAGACGACCAAGCCTGCCAGCGATGAGCCGGTGATCGATGCCGCCGCGGCACGCGAAAGCCACATGATCGATACCCTGCTGTCGCGCATCGACGTGTCGGTGTTGAGCCGATCGCATGTGCTGAGCATCAAGGTCGAATCGCAGAATCCGCAGACGGCGGCGGCGATCTCCAACACGCTGGCCGATCTCTATCTCGAGTATCAGCGCCAGGAGAAGATCAAGGCGGCCGAGCGCGTCGAGAAGTTTCTCAGCAGCCGGATCGCCGAATTGCGTGCGCAGGTCCGCAAGTCGGATCAGGCCGTCGAGGAATACCGCAAGCGCTACGGTCTCTACAAAAGCGGCCAGAGCAGCGGTGTCACTTCCCAGCAGCTGACCGAGCTGAACACGCAGCTCATTGCGGCCCAGACCGCCAAGGCGGAAGCCGAGGCACGGCTGCGTGAGGCCCAAGCTCTGCGCAAGGGCGGGCTGGGCGGCGAGAGCGTGCCCGAGGTGCTGCGCTCGCCGCTGGTGGCGGCGCTGAAGCAGCAGCAGGCGGATGCCGAGCGCAAGGCCGCCGAGCTGAATGCAGCCTACGGCCCGCGCCATCCGCTGATGATCAATGCGCGATCGGAGATCGGCAACATCCAGGCGCGGGTCGCGTCGGAGGTTGCGAAGGTCATCGACGGCCTGGCGCGTGAGGCCAAGACGGCCGAGGCGCGGTACGATGCCCTGGCCGCGAATTTCGAGCAGCTCAAGAGCCAGATGGGCAACGTCAACGAACGCGCCATCGAGCTCGATGCGTTGGAACGCGATGCCACGGTGAACCGCAACCTGCTGGAGGCCATGCTCAACCGGGCCAAGCAGACGATCGGGCTCGAGGAGATCCAGCAGGCCAACGCCAAGCTGATTTCACCGGCCGCGACGCCCGGTGCACCGTCATATCCGCCCAAGCCGCTGCTGATCTTCCTCGGGTCGTTCGGCGGTCTTCTCGTCGGTGCGGCGGTGGCGCTGATGCGCGAAGGTGCCGACCGGACGTTCCGGCGGTCCGACCAGATCGTCGCTGCCACGGGGCTGCCGGTCATCGCCATGGTGCCGCAGCTGAGCGGCGGGACGCCGCCGCAGGTCCATGTCCTGCGCAAGCCGACGTCACCCTACAGCGAAGCGCTGCGGCGCCTTCATATCGGGCTGGAACTGTCGGAAGCGGCGGAGTCGCCCAAGACGATCCTGTTCACCTCGGCGACGCCGGGCGAGGGCAAGTCGGTCATGGTGGCTTCGCTGGGCCGCCTGCTGGCCAGCAACGGCAAGCGGATCCTGCTGGTCGATTGCGACTGGCGCTGCCCCAAGCTGCATCAGCTGTTCCGCTGCTCCAACCGCAACGGCCTGGCCGGGCTGCTGGCCAGCGAGACCGCGGCACTGGACGATTTCGTCCATCACGATGCGTTGTCGGGTGTCGACCTTGTCACGGCCGGCGAGTGGACGCCGCAGGCGACGCACCTGCTGACGTCGGAGCGCATGCGCATCGTGCTCGACGCGTTGGCGCCGGATTACGACCACATCATCCTCGACACGCCGCCGGTTCTGGTCGGCGCCGAAGTGCTGGCATTCACCCGCATGGTCGAGAAGGTCGTGTTCGTGGTGCGCTGGGGCCATACACCGCGCGAAGCCTCGCTGGAGGGGCTGAAGCAGATCGTCGAGGCCCAGGCCGACGTGGCCGGCGTCGTGATGTCGCGCGTCGTCTCCAAACAGTACCGCCAGTACGCTTACGGATACGCCAACTACGAGTACACGCGACCCGTGGTGGCGCGGATCGGATGACAGCGCATGCAGTCGCGCGATGTGTTGTTCGTGACGCAATATTATCGTCCGGAGCTGATCGGTTCAGGACCGTTCAGCGCTGACCTGGCCGAGTGGCTGGCCGGCTGCGGCCGCCAGGTAACGGTACTGACGGGATTGCCGCATTATCCGGCGTCGGAGGTGTTCCCGGCTTACCGCGACCGCCGGGGGATGCGCGAAGAGTGCAACGGCGTGACGGTGGAGCGTCTGGGTGCCTGGATCCCGCGCCGGCGGTCGGCGCTGGCCCGTATTGCGGGTGAAGCGTGGTTCCTGATGTATGGCGCGTTCGCCCTGGCGACCGGGCGCGTGTCGCGGCATGCGGTCGTCTTGTCCCTGTGTCCATCGATCCTGAGCGTTGCGCTGGGCGCCATGGCACGCCTGCGCGACGGCCGCGCTGTCGCCATCGTGCACGATATCCAGTCGGGCCTGGCGAGCGGGCTGGGCATGGTCGGCGGCCGCGGCGGGCTGGCACGCCTGATGCAGTCCTGCGAGCGCATGGTGCTCAATCGGGCCGACCTCGTGGTGGTGCTGTCGCAGGAGATGGCGGACGAATTGCGCCGCATCGGGGTTACGGCGCCGATCGAGGTCGTGCCGATCTGGGTCGATACCGACCAGGTCCGGCCGATGCCGACACCCGCCAAGGGGCGATTGACGGTGCTCTACAGCGGCAACCTCGGCAAGAAGCAGGGGTTGGGGCAGGTTATCGACATGGCCGAAGCGCTGCAGGCGCGGCGGCCGGAGATCGACATCGTGCTGCGGGGCAACGGCAATCAGGCGGAGGAACTGCGCCGGCAGGTTGCCGAGCGCGGCCTGGACAATGTCCGGCTGGCCGAGCTGCTGCCCGACGGCGATCTGAGCGAAGGTCTGGCTGAGGGCGACATCCACCTGGTGCCGCAGGATCCCGACGCCGCCGCTTTCGCGGTGCCGTCCAAGGTGTTCAACATCATGGCCGCAGGCCGGCCGTTCGTCGCGACGGCCGATCCCGGCAGCCTGCTGTGGCGGCTGCGTCACAGGAGCGGGGCATTCATCTGCGTGCCGCCCAACGACGCGGCGGCCTTTGCCGATGCCGTCCTGCAGCTCGCCGACGATGCGGCGTTGCGTGCCTCGCTGGGTGAGCGTGGCCGCCAGTTCGTCGAGCGGCATCTGGCAAAGCGGAAGGTGCTCGGCGATTTCGTGACACGCCTTGATGTGCTCTGTGCGCGCGCCTAGCAACCCGGCGGTCGCCCACATCCTGGTTCTCGAGCCCGACACGGAAGGGCACCCTCGGGAATGGCTTGAGCATCTCGTGGCGTTTGCGGCCTCGCCGCAGCGGCAGCTGACCGTGTCCTTCGTCGTCGCAGCGGAAATGGCCGATCACCTGGCCGCGAGCCTGCCATCGGGCGCCGACGGCAAGATCCGCATCGTGGCGTTGCGAGAATACGAACGCTGGCTGTGCACCCGCCGGCTTCTGACCCTGGCGGCTTTCGCGCGCTGGTGGGTGATGCGCCGATACCTGCGGCAAACCGGGGCACAGGCCGGCCACTTTCTGTCGTTCGATCATATGTGCCTGCCGCTGGCCATGGGGCTGGGCATGGGCGGCCGGCCCGTTTCCGGCATCCTGTTCCGGCCGTCGGTGCACTACGCGGATGGCGAGGCCTATCGGCCCGGCACAGCGGAAAAGGTGCGCGATCTGCGCAAATCACTCCTGTACCGCCTGACGCTGCTCAATCGCTCCGTGCGCACCGTGCTGTCGCTCGATCCGTACTTCCCGGATCACGCCCGGCGTCACTTCCGCAACGGCGACAAGGTGGCAGCCATTCCCGACCCGGCCTACCCCCAGGCCGGACCCTCTCACCATGCCGTTGCCGCGCGACCAACCAATCATATCGGCTTCGTGCTGTTCGGCTACCTGACCGAGCGCAAGGGCTTGCTGGTCCTGCTGGATGCGCTTGGCAGGGTGGATCCGGCGGTGGCGTCCCGGATCTCCGTCACGATCGCCGGCCGGGTCGAGCCCGCGCTGCGGCCCCAGGTCGATGAACGCATCCAGCGGATCCGCGCCCAGCGGCCGGACATGCGCCTGCAGCTGGATGACCGCTGGCTGCCGGCAACCGAACTCGATGCCCTGGTGGCGACAAGCCACGTCGTTTTGGCACCGTACCAGCGCTTCGTGGGCTCCAGCGGCGTGCTGCTGTGGGCAGCACAGGCGGGCCTGCCGGTCCTGACGCAGGATTTCGGCCTGCTGGGCCGCCTGGTGCGCGATCACAGGCTCGGCCTCACGGCCGATACGACGGATCCGGCGCGCCTGGCGGCTGGTATCGAGCACATGGTCATGGCCGGGCCGCACACTTTCATCGACGCGGCTGCCGCCCGTTCGTTCGTGCAAACCCGCACACCAGACAACTTCGCTGCGGCCGTCGTGCGCAGTCTGCAATGTGGCGAACACGCGGCAAAAAGCGCGGCGTAGCAACGCGATAGACGCGATCAAGCGCCCTAACTTGATCACAAGACCATTGCTGCCGCGATATGGAGAATCAGTCGCAGCAGTCGCGTCACTCGAATGATCCGGAGACTCCGGAACGAATGGCGCGCGACAGCATTGCGTCAAAACCGAAGCGCATGGTTGCGCTGGAGTGAGGCGGTTCAATGAGAAACCGTAGTTCGTTGTCCGCAGTATCCGTGTCTGTCGCGGACGCGCCGCCGTCGGGTGCATCCGCGCTCTCGGAGTTGGCCGGCCCGTTGAGCGAGCCGCCGGCACGCCCGCGCAAGACCGTGTCGGCAGCCATCGTGACGCGCCTGCTCATGATGACGGACTGCGCATCCATTCTGTTCGCCGGCTTGGCCGCGGTACGTTCCAGCACGTCCAGGGCCGATATGGACTGGAGTGCGACCGCTTTTGTGATCGTGCTCGGCACCGTGCTGAGCATCAATGCTTTCCATCTCGTCGGCGCCTACAAATTTGCCAAGCTGAACCGGTTGGTCGGTGCCATCGCCACGGTCGCGCTGGGGTGGCTGCTGTCGCTGGGCATACTGGTGCTGATTGCCGCCGTGGCCGGCGCATCGATCACGCCGGCTCAGCCGTGGCTGGCGCTGTGGTTCGCTGGTGGATTGTCGCTGCTGGTCGCCAGTCGACTTGTTCTCAACCTGCTGTTCATGCGCTGGAAGCGCGATGGCCGGCTCGGTGAGCGTGTTGCCGTGTTGGGCACCGGGTCGATCGCACGACGGCTCTTGATGCATCTCAACGGGCGCTCGGGCGACACGATCCGTATCGTCGGCCTCTACGAGGACCGGCGCGAGGAGGGATCCGACGGCTTGGCGCCGGCGGCGCGCTGCCTGGGCCATCCGATTGCCGGTGACATCGATGACCTCGTCGATGATATCCGGCGGCTGGGAATCACATCGGTGATCGTGGCCCTGCCGCTATCGGCCGATCTGCGGCTGGCGGCGGCGTTGAACAAGCTCAGCCTGGTGCCGGTCGACGTGAGACTTTGCCCTGACGATTTCGGCCTGCAGCTGGGTACCGTCGACGTCAGCCATGTGGGCGACGTGACCCTCATCAACGTCATGGAGCGGCCGCTGCGCGATTGGCGCCGGGTCGCCAAGGAGATCGAGGATCGCGTGCTGGCCGCGATGATTCTGGCGCTGATTTCGCCGTTGATGCTGGCGGTCGCCGCCCTGATCAAGCTCGACAGCCCGGGCCCGGTGTTCTTCCGCCAGAAGCGCTATGGCTTCAACAATCGCCTGATCGAGGTGTGGAAGTTCCGTTCCATGTACGTCGAGGCGCAGGATGCCAATGCCGAGCAGCTGACGCGGCGCAACGATCCGCGCGTCACGCGCATCGGCGCCTTCCTGCGCCGCACGAGCATGGACGAGCTGCCGCAGTTCTTCAACGTGTTGCGCGGCGAGATGTCGATCGTCGGTCCGCGGCCGCACGCGCTTGCCGCGAAAGCCGGGCGGCTGCTCTACCAGGACGCCGTCAGGTACTACGATGCGCGTCACCGGATGAAACCGGGCATCACCGGCTGGGCCCAGATCAACGGCTGGCGCGGCGAGACGGATACCGTCGAGCAGATCCGCAAACGGGTCGAGCATGATCTCTATTACATCGAGAACTGGTCCATCGCCCTTGACCTCAAGATCATCCTGCGCACCGTCTTTGGCGGGTTCACCGGCCGGTATGCATATTGACACCGGCCTGCGCGCCAATGGTCGGACGCCGCGGTGTCTGTGGCTGACGCTCGCCGACCCCGAGCCACGCTATAACGGTCAGTTCCTGTATTCGGGCGGGCTGATCGACGCCGTCGCCAAGAGTGGCGCCGAAGTGGAGGTGCTGGGCCTCAGCCGCCCTGATTCGCCCGGTCCTGACGGGCGCGACGCGCGCATCGCGTGGTGGCTGGTGGAGCAACGCCCGTTGTCGCACTGGGGCAGCCTGAAGTCGCTGCTGCCACACATGGCGTACCGTTGCCGAACCACCGAGATGCGGCGGATCCTGGACGACCTGCTGGCGAAGGATAATTGGGACGGCATCGTGTTCGACGGGCTGTCGGTCGGCTGGGCGCTGCCACAGGTACGCCAGCACTATGCCGATCGTCGGATACGGCCCAAGCTGATCTACGTATCGCATAACCACGAAGAGAGCCTGCGATCCCAGATCGCCGAGCGCCAAGGGCATTTCCTGCG
>DATEIF010000143.1:0-18596 GCA_035279205.1 Vineibacter sp. | reverse complement strand
CGCAGCGAGGGATCTAGTTGCGATGCCTAGATCCCTCGCTGCGCTCGGGATGACAGGAAGTCGGGACGACAGGAAGTGGTGATCAGGGCCTAGCTCGCGGGTTCGGCCCATGGATCGTAGCTGCCGAAACCCCAGACATGACCTTCGATGTCGCGGCACATGTAGAGCTTGCCACCGTAATCCTGTTCGGCAAGCTCGGCGACGATGTCGGCACCGGCTTTCTTGGCATGAGCGTAGTGCGCATCGATGTCGGCGACCACGACGTAGATGCTCAGCGTCGAGCCGCCGGCCTCGGCCGGTTGCCGCATGAGACGGCCATACGGTGAGTCATCAATCGACCCCAGCATGATCATGCTGCTGCCACGCGTGAGCTGCGCGTGGGCGATCGTGCCGTCCGTGTCGCCGGGGACAACCAGATGCCTCTCGAAGCCGAAGACGTCGCACAGCCATGCGATGGCACGCGGCGCATCGCGATAGCGCAGGCCGGGAATGATGCTGGCGGTTGTACGCATGGGACACCTCCAGGGCGTTGTGGCCGACCGTGGCGACCGTGGTCACGGCAGGGTCAGCAGTCACTCTACGGTGCGTCAATGGGCGGAATATGACGGCTGCCGGTGAAACTTTCGTCCATGGGTATGTTGACGTCTTGCAACGCCATCCCCATCTCACGGCGCGATGTCTTCAACCGACGCCTGTCTGCGGCCCGCTCCCGGGCATGGCGCTGTCGTCGAGTGGCCGTTCGACAGACAGAAGATCAGGTTTCGCGGCGGCAAGCATCCCGGTTTTGCCCGTGAAGTCAGACGCCGCGTGGCGGTGCACCTGGCCGCAGGCGGCGCCTCTCGATACGCGGACAGTCGATTGTGGTCCAAGGCACTGGTCTATGTCGCCATCGCCGTCGCCTCGTATGGCGCCATTCTGTCGGATCGGTTCAGTCCCTGGCAGATGTTGCTGCTGGCCAATGTATTCGGCGCCGCCGCTCTGTTGTTGGCCATCAACGTTGCTCACGACGCAGCCCACGACGCGCTGACCCCGCACCGCCGGTTGAACCGGATCGTTCAGACGGTCATTTTCACGTTGCTGGGCGCCAACGCCTATCTATGGCGCTTGCGTCATGTGAAGTCGCACCACGTCTTTCCCAACGTGAACGGGTGCGACATGGACATCGACGAAAACCCGTTCCTACGCTTGTCGCCGAACCACCGGCGGCGCCGGTATCATCGTTACCAGCACCTCTACGCGCCGTTCGTCTTCTGGCTCGTTGCCTTGCACACGGTCTTCTACCAGGACTTCGTTTATCTGGCGAAGAAGCGCCTGGCGAACATGCGCGACATTCGCCACTGCGGCCTTCAGTATGCGGCGTTCATCGCCTGCAAGACCATCTACCTGGCGATCGTCGCCGGCATCCCGATGGTGGTCCTCGATGTGGCGTGGTGGCACGTCGTGGTCGGTGCAATGGCGATGAGCGCCTCGGCATCCATCCTGTTCGTCATGCTGCTGATCGGCACGCACTTCGCCGAAGAGACGCAATTCCCATATGTCGACCGCGACGGTTGTCTGGCCCACGACTGGGCCGAGCATGCATTGCTGACATCGGTCGACTGGAGCCCGCAGAGTCGCCTGGCCGTGTTCATCGCCGGTGGCGCGAACTGCCACGTTGCGCACCACTTGTTTCCAACCGTGTCCCATGTCCACTACATCGCGATCAGCGCTATCATTCGACAGACGGCGGCCGAATTCGGTCTGCGCTATCACTGCATGACCCTGCCGGGCCTGGTGCGCTCGCACTTCCGGTTTCTCAAGCGTATGGGCGCTATTGACCAGCAGGACGCACTGGCCTACGGTTAAATTCACGCCGTGAAAATTACGGATGGGCCGTGCCAAAGATCCTGACGGAAAGCGACATCGCTGATTTCCGTGCCGAACTCTGCCGCGTCGCGACGGAGCGTTTCGCGCGCTATGGTTATGACGGCGTGACCATGCGGCAACTCGCCGATGAGCTGGGCTGCAGTCCCAAGACGCCTTACCGCTACTTCCAGGACAAGGCCGACATCCTGGCGACGGTGCGGGCGGCGGCCTTCGGCCGTTTTGCCGATGCGCTGGAGGCCGCCGCCGCTTCCAGCGCCGATCCGGCCGAGCGGTCGGCGCGGGTCGGCCGTGCCTATATCGATTTCGCACTGGCCAACCCGGCCGCCTATCGGATCATGTTCGATCTCAACGTGCCGGAAGCGATGGACCACGACGATCTGCGCCGCGAATCGGCGCGCGCGCGACAGTTCATCACGCGTCAGGCGGAGGATCTGTCGCGTGCCGGTGTGATCGCGGCCGACCCCCAGGTTGTCGGCTGGTCCATGTGGGCAGCCGTGCATGGTCTTGTCGTGCTGAAGCTGGCCGGCCTGTTGCGCGAGGGACCGGATTTCGACGTGCTGCACAAGAGCATGATGCGGCTGATGATCGAAGGTGCTCGCTCGAGCCATGCGCTGGCGCCAGCCGCCGAGCGACGCAAACAACCGTCCGAACGGGCGTCAATGAAGAACTAGGAGGAAGTCATGGCCTGGGTGTCCTGGCGGGCTGGCATGGCGGCGTTGTTACTGGCTGTAGCGTCGATGCCGGCCGTGCCGGCACAGGCGCAGAAGAAATACGGACCCGGTGCCAGCGATAGCGAGATCAGGCTCGGTCAGTCGTTGCCTTACAGCGGCCCACTATCGGCGTTGGGCCTCGTCGGCAAGGCCGAGCAGGCGTATTTCCGCATGCTCAATGATGCGCAGGGCGGCATCAACGGGCGCAAGGTGACGCTGCTCAGTCTGGATGACGGATACAGCCCGCCCAAGACGGTGGAAATGACCCGCCAGCTTGTCGAGAAGGAACAGGTGCTGGCGATTTTCAGCACGCTCGGCACGCCCACGAACACCGCGATCCATCGCTATCTCAATCAGAAGAAAGTGCCCCATCTCTTCATCCTGAGCGGGGCGGCGAAGTGGAATGATCCGTCGAACAATCCCTGGACCATGATGGGCATGCCGGCGTATCGCACCGAGGCCGGCGTCTACGCCCAGCACATCCTCAAGACACGGCCCAACGCCAAGATCGCGGTGCTGGTACAGAACGACGATTTCGGCAGGGACTACCTCGAAGGCTTCAAGGCGGCCCTGGGCGACAAGGCGAAGGCGATGATCGTCGCTGAGGCCACCTACGAGAGCACGGACCCCACGGTCGAATCGCAGATGATTCAGCTGCAGAACAGCGGTGCCGACGTGCTGTTCAACATCGCACTGGGCAAACACCAGAGCATGGCCATCCGCAAGGCGGGCGAGAGCGGCTGGAAGCCGCAGATCTATGTCCCCGCCGGCGCCAGCTCGATTCCCGGCGTGCTGCGGCCGGCGGGCGCCGACAACGCCCTGGGTGCGACGACCATTGCCCTGGGCAAGATCCCGGGCGACCCGCAGTGGGACAGCGACCCTGGCATGAAGGCCTATTTCGCTTTCATGCAGAAATACCTGCCGGGAGAGAACCCGCTCGATTCGTCGGCATCCGGTGGTTACGGCTACGGTGCGCTGCTGGCGCATGTGCTGGAGCGATGCGGCGATGACCTGTCGCGCGAGAACGTGATCAGCAAGGCCGCCAGCATCCGGGCCTTCGTCGGCCCGTTGGCCCTGCCGGGGGTGGCCGTGAACACCTCGCCGCAGTCATATCTGCCGTACCGGCAACTGCGCTTGCAGCGGTTCGACGGCACGACCTACAAAGTCCTGGATGACGTCTTTGGCGACTGATCGGATGCACGCATGAAGATGCACCGGCATGCGATGCCGGGCATACGGGAGGAAGAATTGAGCATCATTGCGGGTGATCGGGAACTGACCTTCGCCGACCTGGGCGCGCGAGCGTCGAAAGCCGCGGGCGGGTTGGCGGCACTGGGTGTCGGCGAGGATGACTCGGTGGCACTGATGCTGCGCAACGACTTTGCCTTGTTCGAGGCCAACGTGGCTGCCGGCATGCTGGGCGCCTACGCCGTTCCCATGAACTGGCATGCGACGGCCGACGAAGCCGGCTATATCCTGCGCGATTGCGCCGCCAAGGTGCTGGTCGTGCACGCCGATCTGCTGCCGCAGATCATGTCGGGCATTCCTGCGTCGGCGCGTGTCTTCGTCGTGCCGACACCGGCGGAGATCGCCACAGCGTATCATGTCACCGCCGAAGCGGCCGCGTTGCCGGTCGGCCGTGAATCCTGGTCCGACTTCGTTGCCGCCAGCCCGCCGCTGGCGGTCCCGCCCAAGATCTCCCGCGGCAGCATGATCTACACGTCGGGCACCACGGGGCGGCCCAAGGGCGTGCGGCGCAAGCCGCCGACGCAGGAACAGATGGATGCGGTCGCGCAGCAGATCGGTGTGCTGTGGGGGCTGCTGCCCGACCCGACCGCGGTGGCCTTGATGAACGGTCCGATGTACCACTCGGCGCCGGCCGGCTACGGCATGTCGGCGATCCGCCACCAGATGACCACGGTGCTGCAGCCGCGCTTCGACGCCGAGGACATGCTGCGGCTGATCGAAAAATATCGTGTCACGCACATGCACATCGTGCCGACCATGTTCGTGCGGCTGCTGCGCCTGCCGGATGCGGTGAAGCGCAAGTACGATCTCTCGTCGTTGCGCAACGTCACGCACGGCGCCGCACCCTGTCCGCCCGACGTCAAGCGGGCGATGATCGCGTGGTGGGGCCCGGTCATCAACGAGTACTACGGTGCCACCGAAACCGGCATCGTGGTGTGGAACACCTCGGCGCAGGCGCTGCTCAAACCGGGAACCGTCGGCAAGCCGGTCGAGGGTGCCGTCGTGCGCGTCGTCGACGAGCAGGGCAGGGACGTCAAGCAGGGCGAGGTCGGCGAGATCTATGTCCGCGCCCCCAATCTGTCGGACTTCACCTACAACAATGCCGACGAGAAGCGCCGCGAGGTCGCCCTGGGCGATCTCGTGACCGTGGGCGACGTCGGCTATTTCGACAGCGACGGCTATCTGTTCCTGTGCGACCGCAAGCGCGACATGATCATTTCCGGTGGGGTCAACATCTACCCGGCAGAGATCGAAAGTCAGCTCATCGACATGCCCGGCGTGCGCGATTGTGCCGTCTTTGGCATTCCCGACGAGGAGTTCGGCGAGGCGATCTGCGCGGTCGTTCAGCCCGACAAGGCAGGTGGATTGGGCGCCGACGATGTGCGCGCCTTCCTGCGCGAGCGCGTGGCGCGCTTCAAGGTGCCCAAGGTCATCGAGTTCCTCGATGAGCTGCCGCGCGAGGACTCGGGCAAGATCTTCAAGCGCAAGCTGCGACAGCCCTATTGGGAAAAGGCAGGCCGCGCGATCTGAAGTCCGAGGCATCGCCTGCGGGTCAAATCACGAACGCTTGGGGTGTCGGCCGCGCGCTTGCCTTCGCGCGACCGCTGTGGTGGTTAGCGGTATCCGATCGCGTTGTAGCGAGACCCTCCCATGTCCGACGACGGTGTTGGCCTGTTCGGCAAGTTGAAAGAGAAGCTGGTCGAAAGCAAAAAGCGCTGGGCCGAGGACGGCCGCCTGTTGACCGGCACCCCCGATCCGCGCCGGGCCCAGCGCCTGCCGCCCGGGCAGCGGCTGGTAACCAACTGGCCGGTGCTGGACCTGGGAATACAGCCCGAGATCCCGCTCGACATCTGGCGCATCACCATCGATGGGCTGGTCGAGAACCCGACCGTGTGGAAATGGGGCGACTTCACCGACGAGCCTATTGTGAAGCGCACCAGCGATATCCACTGCGTGACCGCCTGGTCACGCTACGACAACGACTGGGAAGGCATCAGCGCGCGCCACCTGCTGTCGGTCGTGAAGCCGAAGCCCGACGCGCAGCACGTGATCTTCCATTCCTACGATACCTACACCACCAACGTGCCGCTGGCCGACTTCGACGCCGACGACGTGCTGCTCGCCGTAAAGTGGAACGGCGAGCCGATTGCGCGCGAGCATGGCGGGCCCGTGCGCGTGGTGATGCCCAAGCTCTATTTCTGGAAGAGCGCCAAGTGGATCAAGCGCATTGAGTTCTCGCAGCACGACAAGCCCGGGTTCTGGGAGGTGCGCGGCTATCACAACTACGGTGATCCCTGGCTCGAGCAACGCTATGATGAGGATTGAACCGGGCTGCTGATCTTTGCGGTCCACATAACAAGGGGGATTGACCAATGAACCTCGACGCACTTGGAACCTCCCTGAGGCCGCACGCGCTGAGCGCGCTGCGCATCATGGCGGGTCTCCTGTTTCTTCAGCACGGGACTGCCAAATACCTGAAGCTTCCTCATATCGCGTCGATGGACAATCTGCAGACGTTCTCGCCGTCGGGCATTGCCGGCATATTCGAGCTCGTTGGTGGTGCATTGATCGTCATCGGTCTCTTCACGCGACCAGTCGCTTTTATCCTCTCGGGACTCATGGCAGTCGCTTACTTCATGGCCCACGCGCCGCGCGGCTTCTTCCCGATCCTGAACGCAGGCGAGCTGGCGATCCTCTACTCCTTTGTGTTCCTGTATCTCGCTTGTGCCGGCGGCGGACCGTGGAGCGCCGATTTCATCGTGCGCAAGAAGTCGTGACGGGGCTGACCTCGTCACGGACCGGCATGGTCAGGTGAAGCGGGGGCGGGCGGCCCGACCTCGCATCACGTCGCGAAACGAAATCGACGGCTGCAGCCACAATGCGTGGTCAATGTTGAATGGCGACGTGCGTCCCGACACTATCGCGGGACCACAATTGAGAGAGTGCGGACAATGGATGATCTAGCCGGCAGGATCGCTGTCATCACAGGTGGCGGCACGGGGATGGGCCGCGAGCTTGCGCGCCAACTCGTCGCCGAGGGTTGCCATGTTGCGATGTGCGACGTCTCCGCCGGTGCGATGGCTGAAACCCGGCGCCTCTGCGAAGCCGACGGACTGCCGCAAGGGCTGCGCGTCACGTCGCACATCGCCGACGTATCGGACGAAGCGCAGATCCTGAAGTTCCGTGACGAGGTCGGCCAGGCGCACGGCACCGACAAGATCCACCTGCTGTTCAACAACGCCGGGATCGGTGGTGGCGGCAGCATGATCGCCAACGGCCGCGACGAGTGGGAGCGGACGTTCAATATCTGCTGGGGCGGCGTCTATTACAGCACGCGCGCCTTCCTGCCGATGCTGCGCAACGCCGACAAAGCGCACATCATCAACACCAGCAGCGTCAACGGCTTCTGGGCGTCGATCGGCCCGGGCGTGGCGCACACGGCCTACTGCGCGGCGAAATTCGCGGTGAAGGGGTTCACCGAGGCGCTGGTGACCGACCTGCGGATCAACGCGCCGCACATCAAGTGTTCGGTGGTCATGCCCGGCCATATCGGCACCTCCATCGCCGCCAATTCCAGCAAGATGCATAGCGGCAACGAGTCCGGTGAGCTGAACGCGCGCCAACTCGGGCAGATCCGCACCCAGATGGCCTTGACGGGCGCCGACGTTGCCAACGTCACCGACGATGACATTCGTCGCATGGTCGCGGAGCGGGCGCGCCGCTTCCTCGAGGAGGCGCCGACCACGGCGGCACAGGCCGCGACGATCATCCTCGACGGCGTCAAGGCCGGCCGCTGGCGGATCCTGGTGGGTGCTGATGCACACCGGATAGATGAACGGGTGCGCCAAGCGCCGGAGCAGGCCTACGAGCTGGATTTCTTCCAGAGCGTGGCAGCCGAGATCGGATGGCGTCTCGGGAGATAAGGTCATGCCCCTGGGAGCGCGGGCCTCTGGCCCGCTCATGTCAGGCGAAGGGAAGCGTTCGCCTTGATGCGGGCGAGACGCCCGCGCTCCCAGGCGTCGATTGAGCGAAACCCGATCAGACTGTCATCCCGAGCGCAGCGAGGGATCTGGGAATGGAGTCTCTGTTCGCGGGAGATCCCTCGCTGCGCTCGGGATGACAAGCTGCTTCCGCGAAGCCAAGATGCGCTCCCGCTACTGGAACGCCGTTTCCATGAAGCTGCGCAGCTTGCGGGAGTGCAGTCGTTCCGGCGGCATGGCGCGCAGCTTTTCCAGGGCGCGGATGCCGATCTCGAGGTGCTGGTGCACCTGGCGCCGGTAGAAGGCGGTGGCCATGCCGGGCAGTTTCAGCTCGCCGTGCAGCGGCTTATCCGAGACGCACAGCAGGGTGCCGTAGGGCACGCGGAAGCGGAAGCCGTTGGCGGCGATGGTGGCCGACTCCATGTCGAGCGCGATGGCCCGCGACTGGGAGAAGCGGCGCACCGGCTCGCTGTGATCGCGCAGCTCCCAGTTGCGGTTGTCGATCGTGGCCACGGTGCCGGTTCGCATGATCTTCTTCAGCTCCCAGCCCGAGAGGCCGGTCACCTCCTCGACGGCGTCCTCCAGTGCCACCTGCACCTCGGCCAGCGGCGGCACCGGCACCCAGGTCGGCAGATCGGCATCGAGCACGTGGTCCTCACGCACGTAACCGTGGGCCAGTACATAGTCGCCCAGCTCCTGCGACGTGCGCAGGCCGGCGCAATGGCCCAGCATGAGCCAGGCATGTGGACGCAACACCGCGATGTGATCGGTGATCGTCTTCGCGTTCGACGGCCCGACGCCGATATTGACCAGCGTGATGCCGGAATGGTCGGGCCGAACCAGGTGATAGGCCGGCATCTGTGGTTGACGCTGCACCGGCTCGGCCGGATCGGGACTCGTGGCGCCGCGCGGCGTCGTGATGTTGCCGGGCTCGATGAAGGCCGTATAGTCCTCCGTGCCGGCAGCCATCAGGGCACGCGCGCGGGTGGCGAATTCGTCGACGTAGAACTGGTAGTTGGTGAACAGGACGAAGTTCTGGAAGTGCCCGGGCAGGGTCCCCGTGTAGTGCAGCAGCCGGTGCAGCGAGAAATCGACGCGCGGTGCCGTGAACGGTGCCAGCGGCAGCGGATCACCCTCGCGCGGCGCCCAGGTGCCGTTGACGATCGCATCGTCGGTGATGGCAAGATCCGGGACATCGAAGACGTCGCGCAGCGGCCGTGGCAGCGCCTCGGGCACCGTGCCTTCGACATAGGTGCCTTCGTGGAAGGCGAAGTGCAGCGGGATCGGCACGTCGGACTCGCCGATCTCGACCGACAGGCGATGGTTGCGCATCAGCAGGCCGATCTGCTCGGTGAGGTAGGCAACGAACAGCTCGGGCCGTGACAAGGTCGTCTGGTAGATTCCCGGGCCGGGCACATAGCCATAAGCCAGCCGCGAATCGATGGGATCGAACGACGTGGTGGCGATCCGGATGGCCGGATAGCAGGCGCGTACGCGGCCTGGCGGCACATGGCCTTTCAGCATGTGCTCGAAATGCTGGCGGATGAAGGCGGTGTTGCGCTGGTAGATCTCGGTCAGCCGCTGTACCGCGGTGGTCACGTCATCGAACGCCTGGAACGTCAAAGGCGGGGTCGGCTGCAGGACGGGGATGGGCTCGCTCACGAGTCTCGACTTCCAGCGTAATGCACTACAGCTATCATCGATTGACGCGCCGCCGCAACGTGGATGGCGCCGGCTCGGCAACGTGCAAATATGACCGCAGGGGAGGAGTTCAACCGGATCGATGATCGACCTTCGCCTGTTGCAACAGTTCGTCGCGGTCGCCGAGGAACTGCATTTTCGGCGTGCCGCCGAACGCCTCCATATGGCGCAGCCGCCGCTCAGCCAGGCCATTCGCAAGCTGGAAACGGCGCTGGGGACGGCCTTGTTCGTGCGAACCCGGCGGCAGGTGACATTGACGCCGGCCGGCCTGGCGTTGCTCGAGGGGGCCCGTCGCACGCTGGCCACGCTGTCGGACGGCCTGGAGCACACGCGGCGCGTGGCGGCGGGGCTGGCGGGACAGCTGACCGTCACATTCCTCGACATGTCCTTCGCCGAACGGCTGCCCGCGATCCTGCGCCGCTTCCGCACCGCCTTCCCGCGCGTGGAACTGCGCCTGCAGGAGGGCACGACCTCAGAGCAGGTCGAGGCGATCCTCGCCGCGGAAGCCGATGTCGGCTTCATGCGCCGGCCGGGCGTCGTTGTTCCGCATCTGGCCGTCGAGCTGGTGGCGCGCGAACCCATTCGCGTCGCCCTGCCGCAGAAGCATGCGCTGGCGCGCCGCGCGTCGGTGCCACTGGCCGGCCTGGCATCGACGCCGTTCGTGGTGACGCCGCGCGAGAAGGGGCCCGGGTTTCATGACCAGGTGCTGAGCCTGTGCCGCCTGGCTGGTTTTTCGCCCGTCGTGTCGCAGCAAGCGCGCCAGATGCAGACGGTCGTCGGTCTCGTCGCGGCCGGTTTCGGGGCTGCCCTGGTCCCTGACACGGTTGCCGCCGCGAAGCGGCGCGGCGTCGTCTTCCGCCCCCTCAAGATCGATGCGCCGGCCGACCTGCTGCATCTCGACCTGATCATGGCCTGGGACAGCCGACGTCCCTCGCCGGTGCGCGACCGGTTCCTCGACACTGTGCGGCAGATGAAGCCATAGCCGGTAACCCTCGTGATATGCACGGCATATCAATATCGTCCAAAAGATATATTTCACAACACCGCCCGCGGCACCGACATTGCGTCCGATATCGACGGAGGATCGGGCCATGCCCAGCGCAGTCTCTCGCCGTCACGCGGCAGGCACAGCCGCGGCTGTCGTGCTGCTTGCTGTATCCGGCCGATCCGCCTGGAGCCATACGGAGGACGTGATGCGCGAGGATTTCTTCGTGAAGACGACGGACGGTTACGACATCGCAGTGCGTGCCGTGGCGGCGGCATCCAGCGCATCGCGCCCGCCCGTCATCCTGGTGCACGGGGCGCGGGTGCCGGGTATCGGCTCGTTCGACCTGCCGGTTCCGGGCGGCTCGCTGGCGGTTGATCTCGCGCGGGCAGGGCATGCCGTCTACGTCATGGATGCGCGTGGCTACGGCCGCTCGACGCGGCCGCCGGCCATGGACGCGCCGGCTGAAGCGGCAGCACCGCTGGTCCGGGCCTGGGCTGTGATGCGCGATATCGACGCCGTCGCCGCCGCGGTGCGCCAGCGCGCCGGCGTGGCGTCGGTGGCATTGCTGGGCTGGGCCACGGGCGCCATGTGGTGCGGCATGTATGCGGCCCTCAACCCCGACCGGGTCAGCCACCTGGTCTACTACAACGGTCTCTACGGCGGATCCGCGCAGCACGCCATGCTGGGCACCGGCACCTCGAACGAGGATCCGGCCCACTCCGGGCGCTTCAATCGGCGCGGCGCCGGTGCCTGGCGCTTCAGCACCGGCCCTGACGTGCTGCGCACCTGGGACTCCGTGATCCCGATCGAGGACAAGGCACAGTGGCGCGATCCGCGTGTCGCCGACGCCTACGTGAAGGAGGCGCTGGCCAGCGATCCGACGGCTGCGTCGCGCAACCCCGCCAGCTTCCGCGCACCCAGCGGTGCCATGGAGGACAGCTTCTACCAAGCGACAGGGCGGCAGCTTTTCGATGCGGCCTCGATTGTGGCGCGCGTCCTGGTGGTGCGCTCGGCGCGCGACTTCTGGAGTCGGCCCGAGGATGCCGACACCTTGGTGCGACACCTCGACCGCGCTGCGGCCGTGCAGTCGATGACCATCCCCGATGCGACCCACCTCGTCCATCTCGACCGTCCCGAGCGTGGCCGCGAGGCCTTCCTGCGCGCCGTCGTGAGCTTCCTCGCCGAGGGCTATTGACGGCATTGCGCTCCCGGTGCGCATGGTGTCGTCGCGGCGAACCATGAAGCACGGGAGAAGCGCATGGCACGGTTGGACGGGCAGGTCGCCCTGGTGAGCGGCGCGGGCCGCGGTATCGGCGCCAGCCTGGCGCGGCAGCTCGCGGCCGAGGGCGCGCAGGTGGTGGTCAACGACCTCGATGCCGAGCCGACACGGGAAACCGTCGCGGCGATCGTGGCCGCCGGCGGCAAGGCGGTGGCGTGCCCGGGCAATGTGACCGCGGCCGACTTTCCGAAACGGTTCGTCGGTACGGCGCTGGAGGCGTTCGGCGGACTGCACATTATCGTCAACAACGCCGGCTACATCTGGAACGGACCACTGCACAAGATCACCGACGAGCAGTGGGATGCGATCCAGGACGTGCACCTGAAGGCGCCGTTCCGCATCCTGCGCGAGGCCTTCGCCCACATTCGTGACCAGGCTGCCACGGAAGCCGCCGTCCAGCGCCGCGTGCAGCGCAAGATCGTCAATATCTCGTCGATATCGGGTACGCGCGGTTCGGCCGGGCAGGCGAACTATGCCGCCGCCAAGGCCGGTTTGGTCGGCCTGACCAAGACGCTGGCCAAGGAGTGGGGCCGCTACAACGTCAACGTCAACTGCGTGGCATTCGGCTTCATCGAGACGCGGCTGACGCAGGAGATCAAAGGCGAGACGGCGATCGCCATCGAAGGCCGCCAGCACCGGGTCGGCCTGCTGGCCGAGGGCCGCGCCGCCACGGTGGCCCAGATCCCGCTGGGTCGAGTCGGCTCACCACAGGAAGCGGCCGGCGGCGTGCTGCTGCTGTGCCTGCCTGAGGCGGACTATATCACCGGCCAGGTCCTCGAGGTCAGCGGCGGCCTCACGATGTGAGGCCACCCGGCGTCCATTTCATCCCGTGCTATGCGACTCTCGTCCCTTACGCTACTCTCAGTGGTGGGGAAGCGGAGGGGCCTCCCCTTTGTTGATTATCCGGGTCCGATGATTTTTGAGCCATCGCGGGAGGGCTACGATGGGGTTGGTTGAGCGCAGGGCGGCGGCCGATTTTCAGGACCGCCACCTTCCGGCACTGATCAAGAAAGTGCACCAGGCTGCCGGGTTTCCGGTCACGGTCGAAGTGAAATGGGACACGCTGTCGATCGAGGGGCAATCCGATCAGTATGCCAAGTGCTGGCCGGACACTTATTTCGAACCGTTGATTACCGGGTTGGCGCGGATCGCCAAGGATGACATGGGGCGCGCCGCGCTCAAGGCCGGGGTGAAAAAGGTCGTCATCCAGAACGAAGCCGACAACAAACGCCCCGATCGCTGGGCGACGTTGCAAAATGGCGTTCTGACGCTGGACTACCTGCCGTTCAATGTCCACGACCGGCCGCTGCGGGCTGATGCCTTGGCAACCTTGCTGGAGAGCAAGCTCTGAGCGTGCTGATTTCCAGCGGGTGTGCCGGTCACGCCGTCACCATCCGCTCAAATAAAAAGACCCGCACCGATGGTGCGGGTCTTGTCGTTGGGGCTGTGCGGCCGGGCTAGCTGCGGCCGGCCGGACGGTGGCCGTTGGGCGACGAGGCGCGGCCGGCGAGGCCATTGCGCACCTCGCGGGCAAGCCGGACCAGGCGCGGACCCCATTCCTGCTCCAGCCGCTCGCGGGAGACCTGGTAGATCGGCGCCGAGACACCGAAGCCGAAGAACGTCTCGCCGTCGGGGCTGCGCAGCGGCGCGCCGACACCGCACAGCTCGGGGACCCAGTCGGCCCAGGACAGGCAGAAGCCGCGCTCGGCGATCTCCTTTTCGGCCTTGTCGATCCCGGCCTTGGTCTTGGTCCAGTCATCGCGCCAGCGCCGGCGGATCGAGTCGATCAGGCGGCTCTTCTCCGGCTCGGGCAGCACGGCGAGATAGGCCCGGCCCATGGCGGTCGAGGCGATCGGCATGCGCGAGCCGACATCGAAGGTGACGCCGACGGCCGAGGGACCGCGGTGCGACTCGAGCCAGATCATCGAGTGCCGATCGCGGCCGCCCAGGGCCACCGAGCAGTTCAGCGCCTGCGCCATCTGCTGCATCGGGCCGCGCGCGACGTGCCGCACGTCCATGTTGGCGAGCGAGGCGTAGCCCAGCGCCAGCACCGACGGGCCCAGCTCGTACTTCCGGAAGCGGCGCATGTAGATCAGGTAGCCGAGCTCGGTCAGCGTGTGGGTCAGCCGCGCCACGGTGGGCTTGGGCAGGCCGGTCCGCGCGGCGATCTCCTGATTTCCCAGCATGCCGTCGCCGGCATGGAAAGCACGCAGAATGTCGAGGCCACGGGCCAGCGCCGTCACGAACTGGCGATCCTTGCTGCCATCCTCCTCGAGGGCCGGCGTGTGCGCTGCGGGCGCAATGGCCTTGGGAGGACGGGTGGTCGCGCCGTTGGGTGGTACGGGGACGGTGGCACGGCGGGCGCCGATAATCTGCTGGCTCATGGGGTTTCCTACGGAATGTTGTTTCGCGAAGCGAGGGGTATCTGCCATGGTCTATGTGGCAGCGCAACATGCCAGGAATAATCTTCTGCTATGCAGTACCAGCAGAGGCGCAATTTAATTTCCCTATAAATGCAGATGAAAAGGCGCGCGGAGCGCATTGAATCCGCGCCGGTTGCTGTCATGTCTGCATCACCGCGATGCAGTGCTTCCTTTCTCCAGGCGCGCTCGCTATGACCGCACTGGCGCTGACAATGCACGCGGTGCCGGGGAAATGACCATGGCCACGCTGCTTTTCACTCACCCTGCCTGCCTGGCGCACGACACCGGCCCAGGACATCCCGAGCGGCCGGCGCGCTTGCAGGCGATCATGGCGGCGCTCGAAGGACCCGAATTCGCTGCACTGCAGCGGCGTGAAGCCCCTTTGGCGACCGCCGAGGAGCTGATGCTCGCGCACCCGGCACGTCACGTGCAGGCCGTGCTGGATGCCATTCCGGACGATGGGTTGAGCATGCTGGATGGCGATACACTGGTCTCGCCCGGCAGCCGCGAAGCGGCGTTGCGGGCGGCTGGTGCGGTCGTCGCGGCGGTCGATGCCGTGGTCGGTGGCGTCGCGTCCAACGCCTTCTGCGCCGTGCGTCCGCCGGGCCATCACGCCGAGCCCGATCGCGCGATGGGATTCTGCCTGTTCAACAATGTGGCGGTCGGCGCGCGCCGCGCGCAGCAGGCGCACGGACTGTCGCGGGTCGCGATCGTCGACTTCGACGTGCATCACGGTAACGGCACCGAAACCCAGGCGCTCACCGACCCGCGGCTGTTTTATGCCTCCACGCACCAAGCCCCGCTCTATCCGGGGACCGGCATGGGCAACGACCCGGGGCATCCCAACGTCGTCAACGTGCCGCTGCCGCCGCGCGCCGGGTCGGCGGAGTTTCGCGCCGCCATGACCACGGACATCCTGCCGGCACTGCGCGCCTTCGCGCCCGAGTTGGTGATCATCTCGGCTGGCTTCGATGCGCACCGCGACGACCCATTGGCCGAACTGCGGCTGACCGAGGCCGACTATGCCTGGGCAACGGAAGCGCTGGTGGCGGTGGCGCAGGACTGTGCACATGGCCGACTCGTCTCGGCGTTGGAAGGCGGCTACAACCTCGAAGCGCTGGCGCGCTCGGCGGCGGCGCATGTGAAGGCCTTGATGGCCGCTTGAGGGTCGGAAGGAAGACGCATGGCCGAGAGTAAGAACGCGCTGCCGGCAGACATTGCCGCCCTCTCGTTCGAAGAGGCATTGCGCGAGCTGGAGGCCATCGTGCAGCAGCTCGAGCGGGGCCAGGTGAAGCTCGACGAGGCGATCGCCTGCTATGAGCGCGGCGCCTTGCTCAAGCGCCACTGCGAAGCCCGACTGGCTGAGGCAAAGGCCAAGGTCGAGAAGATCGTGCTCACGGCCGGCGGCACGGTAGCGAGCGAAGGCGCTGGCTTCAGTTGACCGGACGCGTAGAGTCTCCGTGCAGCACACCGTACACGCAACACCGATGCCGTTGATCGAACAGCCCGACATCCGTTCCGCTCTCGACTTCACAGCGCTGACGGTCGAGCGGGCGATGGATCGCCTGTTGCCCAGGGGCACCGATCCGGAAGCGCGGCTGTTCGAGGCCATGCGCTATTCGGTGCTGGGTGGCGGCAAGCGGCTGCGCGCTTTCTTTGTGATGTCGGGTGCAACTTTGTTCGGTGTCTCCACCCAGGCGGCGCAGCGGGTTGCGGCCGCGGTGGAGTTCGTTCACGCCTATTCGCTGATCCACGACGACCTGCCGGCGATGGACGACGATGACCTGCGCCGCGGTCAGCCCAGCTGCCACAAGCGTTTCGACGAGGCCACGGCGATCCTGGCCGGCGATGCGCTTCAAGCGCTGGCGTTCGAGGTGCTGGCGCACGAGGATACGCACGGCGACCCGGCTGTACGCACCCAGCTCGTGAGTGGCCTGGCACAGGCCATCGGTCCGCACGGCATGGTTGCCGGCCAGATGGTCGACATGGAAGCGGCGGGCAAGAATCTCTCGATCGGGCAGATCACGCGCTTGCAGCGGCTGAAGACCGGGGCTCTGATCTCCTTCGCCTGCAGCGCCGGCGCGATTCTGGCCAAGGCATCGGACCCGGCCCGCCATGCGCTGGTCGCCTATGCCCATGATGTTGGTCTGGCGTTTCAGATCGCCGATGACCTGCTCGACGTCGAAAGCACGCGCGAGGAGATCGGCAAGACTCCCGGCAAAGATGTAGCTGCCGGCAAGGCGACATTCGTCTCGGTGCTGGGTCTTGCGCGCGCCCGCGACCAGGCGTCGCTATTGGCTGACCAGGCTGGCCGCCATCTTGACATGTTTGGCGACAAGGCTGAACTGTTGAGACAAGCGGCGCGTTACGTCGTCGACCGCCGGCGATGATCGGCGGAAGAGGGAGCATGGCTAACCCCCCTAGCGAATCCATTCGACCCGCAACACCGTTGCTCGATACGGTAAAGCTGCCGGCTGACCTGCGCCGGCTGCGGCCGGATCAGCTGCGGCAACTCGCCGACGAACTGCGGCAGGAGACGATTTCGGCTGTGTCGGTGACCGGCGGTCATCTCGGCGCCGGTCTGGGCGTCGTCGAGCTGACGGTGGCGTTGCACTACGTCTTCAATACGCCCGAGGATCGCCTGCTGTGGGATGTCGGCCATCAGGCCTATCCTCACAAGATCCTGACGGGCCGCCGCGACCGTATCCGCACGCTGCGCTCGGAAGGCGGGCTGTCCGGCTTTACGCGGCGCAGCGAGAGTGAATACGACGCCTTCGGTGCGGCGCACTCATCGACGTCGATTTCCGCCGGGCTCGGCATGGCCGTGGCGCGCGATCTCGACGGCAAGCGGCGCAATGTCGTGGCCGTGATCGGCGATGGGGCGCTCAGCGCCGGCATGGCCTATGAGGCGATGAACAATGCCGGCCATCTGCGCAGCCGGCTGATCGTGATCCTCAACGACAACGACATGTCGATCGCACCGCCCACCGGCGCGTTGTCGGCGCATCTGTCGCGCCTGATCTCCTCGCGGCCCTATCTGTCGCTGCGTCAGCTCGGCAAGGCCTTCGCCGAGACGTTGCCGCGGCCGTTGGAGAATGCGGCGCGCCGCGCCGAGGAATTCGCGCGCGGCTTCGTGCAGGGCGGCACCCTGTTCGAGGAGCTGGGCTTCTACTATGTCGGCCCGGTCGACGGTCACAACATCGAGCATCTGCTGCCGGTGTTGCGCAACGCGCGCGACAGCGATGTCGACATGCCGATCCTGATCCATGCCGTCACCCGCAAGGGCAAGGGCTATCCGCCGGCCGAAGCCAGCGCCGACAAGTACCACGGCGTGGTGAAGTTCGACGTCGTCACCGGCAAGCAGGCCAAGGCGACGAGCAACGCGCCGAACTACCAGTCCGTCTTCGCCAAGGGGCTGATTGCCGAGGCGGAAGCCGACCCGAAGATCGTCGCGATTACGGCGGCGATGCCGAGCGGCACGGGGCTCGACGTGTTCGCCAAGCGCTTCCCGCAGCGCACTTTCGATGTCGGCATCGCGGAGCAGCATGCGGTGACGTTCGCCGCCGGCATGACCTGCGAGGGCTACAAGCCGTTCGCCGCGATCTATTCGACGTTCCTGCAGCGGGCCTACGACCAGGTCGTGCACGATGTGGCGATCCAGAAGCTGCCGGTGCGCTTTGCGATCGACCGCGCTGGACTGGTTGGCGCCGACGGCGCCACGCACGCCGGTAGCTTCGACATCACGTATCTCTGCTGCCTGCCGGACTTCGTGGTCATGGCGGCGTCGGATGAGCTTGAGCTGATGCATATGGTGGCAACGGCGGCGGCCATCGACGACCGGCCGTCGGCCTTCCGCTATCCGCGCGGCGAGGGTGTCGGCGTCGAGTTGCCGGCCAAGGGTACGCCGCTCGAGATCGGCAAGGGCCGCATCGTGCGGGAAGGCAGCAAGATCGCGCTGTTGAGCCTGGGAACGCGTCTGCAGGAATGCCTCAAGGCAGCCGACGATCTGGCGGCCAAGGGATTGTCGACCACGGTCGCCGACGCGCGCTTTGCCAAGCCGCTGGATACCGCGCTGGTCGACCGGCTGGCGCGCGAGCACGAGGTGCTGATCACCATCGAGGAAGGCGCCGTCGGCGGCTTTGCGGCACAGGTGATGCAGCATCTGGCGACATCAGGCGCGCTGGATCATGGCCTGAAGATCCGGCCGATGATCCTGCCTGACCGCTTCATCGACCACGCTGCGCCGGCCCGGCAGCACGATTGGGCCGGTCTCAACGCCCGGCACATCGTGGCCACGGCGCTGCAGGCCCTGGGGCAGCGCGTCGATGCGGCGGATGCCCCGGCGCGCGCGTGAGGTCTTTCCTTGCGCCCAGCGCACCTCGCCAAGACATAAACTGAGCA
>DATEIF010000142.1:0-8783 GCA_035279205.1 Vineibacter sp. | reverse complement strand
TCACGACACATGGTGCCGTGCGCGCTTGGCCACCGCCGACCGTGAACAGATCGGCGGGCTGCAGGTGAGGGATCGCCAGAGCCGTCGCCTCGAAATCATTGATCACGTCGACGTGGCGCCATCCGAAGGCAGCGCGCAGCTCCGCAGCGTCGACGACCCAGTCGCTGTTGGTGAACGTGCACCGGCCGTTGTCGACTGGACCGGCGACGCCGATCGCCGCAGCCTCGATCGGACCCGCCGATTGATTGCGCCCGATGAACGCCGCGATCGCGTCGCCGGCACGCGGGTGATCGGCGACCGCCTGGACGTCGATGGGTCCGATGACATCGTGGTCGTAGAGAGCGAAGCGGGCGTTGGTTCCGCCGATGTCGGCCAGCAGATATCGCGTCAATGATGAGACCTCTTTCGCTGCGGCGGCAGGTGATATCGGAACCTTTCAAACATCCCCGCCGTTCGACCGTAGAGCAACATCGACAGAGTCGGACGGCCATGGCAACCCATCCACGCACCGACGCCAGCGAGCAGACACCCGCGACCGTCAGTCCGGACGAAGCCCGCTCGGGCGTGAAACTCAATGTCATGCGCTACGTGCTCGCCACCTCCCTGGCGGCCGTCATTGTCGGCATGGTTTGCGCGTGGCTCTATTTCGCTTGATAAAACGGCAGCGCTTCCGGTTGGCCTCGGCGAAGGGCAAGTCCCGTGACTCAACGCCAATGATATGATTTCATTCGCCTTTCCTGGTCATCCCCTCGCTCCTGGCAGGTTATTTCTGACGACAACCTGACAACAGGGGTATTGATAAATCTACAGCTCTTGCCAATATGTCTCGCGATATTTCTGGACACGGCGAGAATCCGTGCCGAGGAGGCTACGCATGGCTCAATGGGACAACAACGCGAACGCCTACGGCCAGCCACGGCCGGCCTACGGCGGCGCCACGACGATCGACCAGGCGCAGTACGACGCTGGTCTGCGCGCGCACATGCTGCGCGTATACAACTACATGGCCTCCGGCCTAGCGCTGTCGGGCATCGTGGCCCTGGCGGTGTACAGCGTCCCGGCGCTGAACGCGTTGTTCTTCAGCGTCAATCCAGCGACCGGCCGGATGGGCATGAACGTCCTGGGCTGGGTTGCCGTGCTGGCGCCGATCGGCCTGATCCTGTGGGCGAGCTTCCGGGCACACGCGATGAGCGTCGGCACCGTGAAGGGCATCTACTGGGCCATCGTCGCGCTGAACGGCGTCGGCTTCACGATCCTGCTGTACCGCTACACCGGTGTCAGCATCGCGCGCACGTTCTTCATCACCGCAGCCTCCTTCGCTGCGCTGAGCCTCTACGGCTACACCACCAAGCGTAGTCTGGCGGGGATGGGCACGTTCCTGTTCATGGGCCTTATCGGCATTCTGATCGCCGGCCTGGTGAACATCTTCGTGCAGTCGTCGATGCTGCACTTCATCATCTCGGCGGCGGGCGTGCTGATCTTCGCCGGCTTCACCGCCTACGATACGCAGCAGATCAAGGAGCAGTACTCGGAAGCGTACGGCACCGACGTCCAGGAGAAAGTCGCCATCTTCGGCGCGCTGAACCTGTACCTGGACTTCGTCAACATGTTCCAGATGCTGCTGTCGCTGATCGGCGATCGCGAATAGCATTCAACAGCACCGCGTTTCACGCGACGCCCGGACCGCAAGGTCCGGGCGTTTCGTTTTGTCGATAGTGCTACTATCGGTCATCCATCGCCGCGCTCGGGACAACGGTTCAACGGCCACAAACAGGGTAGCGTTCTGATCATGCATCGTGCCGTCTATCGCTTCTTCCAGTCCGATGCAGCGCCAGGGATCGTGCTGATCACAGTGGCCGCGATCACCATCATCCTGGCCAATACGCGGCTGGAGCCGTCGGTAGAGGTCTTCCTCGCCACCAAGTTGACCCTGAGCTTCGGCGAGCTGGGCCTGAGCAAGCCACTGGTCCTGTGGATCAACGACGGCCTGATGGCGGTGTTCTTCCTGCTGGTCGGCCTGGAGATCAAGCGCGAGGCCCTGGAAGGCGCGCTGTCACAGCCCTCGCAGATCGCCATGCCCATCGTGGCGGCCGCCGGCGGCATGCTGGCGCCGGCCGCGGTCTATGCCGCCCTGAACTGGAGCGACGCCACGGCGCTGCGCGGCTGGGCCATTCCGGCAGCGACCGACATCGCTTTTTCGATCGGTGTGCTGGCCGTGCTGGGCCGGCGCGTGCCGCTGGCGCTGAAACTGTTCCTGACGACGCTGGCCATTGTCGACGACCTGGGCGCCATCATCATCATCGCGGCGTTCTACACGTCGGAGCTGTCGGGAACGGCGCTGGTGCTGGCCGGCGTCTGCGTCGCCGCCATGGTGGCGCTGAACCTCGCCGGCGTGCGCAAGGCCGGCCCCTATCTGCTGATCGGCGTGGCGCTATGGGTCTGCGTCCTGAAATCGGGCGTGCACGCGACCCTGGCCGGTGTGGTGACGGCATTCTGCCTGCCGCTGCGCGGTGGCGATGAGGCGCCGGAAGACCGCGCCTTCATCCACTTGGAGCATGCACTGCAGCCGTGGGTCGCGTTTTTCATCATGCCGGTTTTCGCCTTTGCCAATGCCGGCGTGTCGTTCGCCGGACTGACCGCCGCCCATATGGTCGAGCCGGTGACGCTGGGCATCGCCGCCGGCCTGTTCATCGGCAAGCAGGTCGGCGTCTTCGGCGCCGCGGCGCTCTTCATCCGGATGGGCTTCGCAACGATGCCTGCCAATGGCACCTGGATGAAGCTCTACGGCGTGTCGCTGTGCGCCGGCATCGGCTTCACCATGAGCCTGTTCATCGGCACCCTGGCCTGGGACGACCCGGCCTATGCGGCGCCCCTGCGCATCGGCGTTCTGGCAGGCTCGATCCTGTCGGCCCTGATCGGCTACGCCGTATTGCGCTGGTCGCCACCGGCCAAGGCGGCGACCTAACCTCACGCCTGCCAGAACCACTTGCGACATTCCGCAGCGCGCTGCACCCGAGTGATGCCGACATCGGCCAGCGCCCGGTCGTCGAGGTCGCGCAAGGCCCGGCGCGTACGGCTGCGATGACGCCAGAGCGGCACCACGGATTGCAGCCACCCCGATCCGCCGGCCGGTAAGCGGACACCGAGCCGCCAACGCAGCGATTCCAGCAGTGGCCATCGCGCCGCCACGGTTCTGTCGTGCGCGATCATGGCCTTGAGAGCAGTCATCGCCGTCACCCCTTTGTCAGGGCGCCGTGATGCCGGATCGGGCGTGCACGTTGTTGCGGCAGTGACCGAACTGCGGTCGATCAGCCGAGTCGACAAGCGCCGGGCCTTGCCCTAGGTTCCGCGCGCCCGCGAAAGCCCACCCATGAGCCGCCCGAACCCTGTTTACTGCGCCGTCGACACCGTCGATCTGGCCGAAGCCGCCAGCCTGATCCGGCACATTGCCGGCGGGGCACGCCCGGCGGTGGGCGGCGTCAAGCTGGGACTGGAATTCTTCCTCGCCCACGGCGCACCCGGCGTGCGCTATGCCTTCCCCGACCCGGTGCGCCTGACCGGCATCGGCTTCTTCCTCGACCTGAAGCTGCACGACATCCCCAATACGGTCGCCGGCGGCATCCGCGCCGTCGTTGACCTGGCGCCCACCTACATCACGCTGCACGCCGCCGGTGGGCGCGCGATGATGCGTGCCGCGGTTGAAGAGACAGGCGCGCAGGCGCTGAAACGCGGATTGCCACGCCCCAAGCTGCTGGGCGTCACGGTGCTGACCTCGCTCGATGGCGACGATCTCGCCGCGACCGGCGTCGGCGGCGAGCCGTCGGACCAAGTGAAGCGCCTGGCGCTTTTGGCGCGGGAGAGCGGGCTCGATGGCGTGATCTGCTCGCCGCTCGAGATCGCGCCGCTGCGCCGGGAGTGCGGCCCCGACTTCGTGCTGATGGTGCCCGGTATCCGGCCCACCGGCAGCGCCACGGGCGACCAGAAGCGCGTGATGACACCGCGCAAGGCGGTCGAGCTGGGGGCCTCGCATCTGGTGGTCGGCCGGCCGATCTCGCAGGCCGCTGATCCGCGCGCCGCCGCCGAGGCGATCGCGCGCGAGGTCGGCATCAACAATGTCTGACGCGGCAGCCTGACATGGCCATCGTCGCCAAGATCTGCGGGCTGCGCACCGAGGACGCCGTGCAGGCGGCGGTTGCCGGCGGCGCGCGCTATGTCGGCTTCGTGTGCTACCCACCCTCGCCGCGCCACATCGCCTTTCACGAGGCGGAAAAGCTCGCGGCGCTGGTGCCGCCGCATGTGCTGCGCGTCGGGCTGTTCGTCGACCCCAGCGATGATCTGCTGGGCGAATGGCTCGAGGGCGGCGCCCTCGACATGCTGCAGCTTCATGGCGCCGAATCGGCCAAGCGCGTAGCGCGCATCCGCGAGATCGCCGAGCTGCCGGTGATGAAGGCTGTGCGCGTGGCTACCCGTGAGGATGTCGAGCAGGCGATTTCCGTCTACGGCCCGGTGGTGGACCGGCTGATGTTCGATGCCACGCCGCTGGCCGACGATCCGCAGGCACTGCCGGGCGGCAACGGCGTGCCGTTCGACTGGCGCATCCTGGAGGGTGTCACTGTCCCCAAGCCCTGGATGCTGTCGGGCGGGTTGACGCCGGAAAATGTCGCGGCGGCCGTGCAAGCGACGGGCGCCAAGGCGGTTGACGTGTCGTCAGGTGTCGAAAGCACGCGTGGCGTGAAGTCGGTCGAGCGAATCAAGGCCTTCCTCGCTGCGACCGCAAAGCTGTGAAGGGGAGAAACGCACCATGAAGACCGAGAAGCGTCTGAAGGAACTGGGGATCGAGCTGCCGGCGCCGAGCAACCCGATCGCGACCTACGTCAACGCCGTGCGCACCGGCGACCTGCTGTACCTGTCCGGCAAGGGCCCGGGCGCGGTGCGCGGCAAGGTCGGCGCCGACATGAGCTGGGAAGACGCCAAGACGCACGCGCGCGCGACTGGCCTGAACCTGATCGCGGTGATGAAGGACGAGTTGGGCGATCTTGACCGCGTGAAACGCATCGTGAAGGTGCTGGGCATGGTGAATTGCACGCCCGACTTCACCGACCCGCCCAAGGTGATCAACGGCTGCTCCGACCTGTTCGTCGAGGTGTTCGGCGATCGCGGCCGGCATGCACGTTCCGCCGTTGGCCTGGCGGCGCTACCCAACGGCATTCCGGTCGAGATCGAGTGCATCGTCGAGGTCGGCGACGCCAAGAAGAAAGACGGAAAAAAGGCCGGCAAGAAGAAGCGCTGAGCACGGCCGGGGACGCCTCTTCAGCAGCATGCCGTGGCGTGCTAAAGGCCGGCCGGATGGAAAACGGGATTGTCATGAATGTCCTGAACAGCTACCGCGGCGGGCCTGACGAACGGGGCCATTTTGGCCTTTTCGGCGGCCGCTACGTCGCCGAAACCCTGATGCCGCTGATCCTCGAGCTGGAGCAGGCCTACGAGGCGGCCAAGAAGGACGCCTCGTTCCGCAACGAGCTCGACAAGCTGCTGGCGCACTATGCCGGCCGGCCGAGCCCGCTCTATCATGCCGAGCGGCTGACGCAGCAGCTCGGTGGCGCCAAGATCTACTTCAAGCGCGACGAGCTCAACCACACCGGCTCGCATAAGATCAACAACGTGCTGGGCCAGGTGCTGCTGGCCAAGCGCATGGGCAAGACGCGGGTGATCGCCGAGACCGGCGCCGGCCAGCATGGCGTTGCCACCGCGACAGCCTGCGCACTGTTCAACCTGCCGTGCGTCGTCTTCATGGGCGCCGTCGACGTGGAGCGCCAGGCGCCCAACGTGTTCCGCATGAAGCTGCTGGGCGCCGAAGTACGGCCGGTCACCTCGGGCTCGGCGACCCTGAAGGACGCCATGAACGAGGCGCTGCGCGACTGGGTCGCCACGGTCGAGACCACGTTCTATTGCATCGGCACGGTGGCGGGCCCGCATCCCTACCCGGCGATGGTGCGCGACTTCCAGTCGGTGATCGGCAACGAGACACGCGAGCAGATGATGGCGGCCGAAGGCCGGCTGCCGGACACGCTGGTGGCCTGCATCGGCGGCGGCAGCAACGCCATGGGTTTGTTTCATCCCTTCCTGGATGATCCCGGCGTCCGCATCGTCGGCGTCGAGGCGGCCGGCAAGGGCATCGAGACCGGCGAGCACGCCGCGTCGCTGACCGGCGGCCGGCCGGGCGTGCTGCACGGCAACCGCACCTACCTGCTGCAGGATGCGGACGGACAGATCACCGAGGCACATTCGATCTCGGCCGGACTCGACTATCCCGGCATCGGCCCCGAGCATGCCTGGCTGAAGGAGGCCGGCCGCGTCGAATACGTAGCGGCGACCGACAACGAGGCGCTCGAGGCGTTCCAGCTGCTGTGCAAGCTCGAAGGCATCATCCCGGCACTGGAGCCGGCGCACGCGCTGGCGCATGTGATGAAGCTGGCCCCGACCTTGCCCACGGACAACCTGCTGGTGATGAATCTCTGCGGCCGTGGCGACAAGGATGTCTTCGCCGTCGCCGAACGGTTGGGAGTGAAGCTGTGAGCCGGATCACCGCGCGTTTCGCCAAGTTGAAAGCCGAGAAGCGTGCCGGCCTCATCGCCTATGTCAGCGCCGGCGATCCGAATCCCGAAATCTCGCTCGAGATCCTCAAGGGCCTGCCCAAGGCCGGTGCCGATCTCATCGAGTTCGGCATGCCGTTCACCGACCCGATGGCGGACGGCCCCTCGGTCCAGGCCGCCGGCCAACGCGCGCTGAAGGCCGGCATCACCATGGACAAGACGTTCGACATGGTGCGCCGCTTTCGTAGCGAAACCGGCGACCAGGACACGCCCGTCCTGCTGATGGGCTACTACAACATGATCTACCAGCGCGGCGCCGAGCGCTTCTGCAAGGATGCGGCGGCCGCCGGCGTCGATGGCTTCATCATCGTCGACCTGCCGCCGGAAGAAGCGAACGAGCTGAAGCCGCACGCGACCAAGGCCGGCCTCGACACCGTGCTGCTGACCGCCCCCACCACCGATGCCAAGCGCCTGCCGGCGATCCTGCAGTATGCCTCGGGCTTCGTGTACTTCGTCTCGATCCTGGGTATCACCGGCACCAAGTCGGCCAGCGAAGAGGCCGTCAAAAGCCATGTCGCGCGCCTGCGGGAGCAGACCGCGCTGCCGATCGGCGTCGGCTTCGGCATCAAGACGCCGGATCAGGCCGCGGCTGTTGCACGTCACGCCGACGCCGCCGTCGTCGGCTCCGCCATCGTCGATTGCGTCAAGGCCGGCCTCGACGACAACGGCCAGCCCAAACCCGACCTGGTGCCCGGCGTCTTCGCCTACATCCGCGCGCTGGCGGACGGCGTGCGCTCGGCACGATAAGGCTGAAACACCCGCCGACCTGCATCGAGATCCGAATAATTTGCTGTCGCACCGGTGTTTGCGGGGATGCAGAATATGAGGCCTTGAGCGGTCTCACCCCGATCGAAAGAGCGATCAGCGATGGATCACCCCGCGCGCGGCGACGTATCGGCCTACCAGCGGTACTTCGCCGGCATGGACGCCTCGATGGATCAGAAGGCCGCCTTCCTGGCGGCGCATCTGGTCACCGATCCGGGCGCGCGCATTCTGGATCTCGGCTGTGGCTCGGGCGCGCTGTCGGCACGGCTCGCGCTGCTGGCGCCTGGCGCGAACGTGGTGGGCATCGACATCGACCCGCAGACGGTGGCGCTGGCCGGCGAAAAATATCAGCTGCCCAACCTCACGTTCGAAGTAGGCGATGCCGCCGCCGTCCATGCCGGCGCCGATGCCGTCGTCTCGTGCTCGATGCTGCATCACGTCTACACCTACGGGCCGCGGGCGTACGACGAGGCCGCCGCCGAAGCGGCGGTGCGCGCCCATATCGCATCGCTGCGGCCGGGCGGCTTGCTGGTGCTGCGCGACTTCTGCGTTGATGGCGCGACGGAGGAAACCTGCCTGCTGGACGTCAGCGCGGCACCAGGTTCCGACAAGCGCTCCGACGTCGACATGCTGCGCGACTTCGCGATCCGCGCCCGGCCGCTCGATGCGCTGGGCAACGGCTTTCCCCTCGAGGATCTCGGCGAGACCGGTGACGGCTTCCGCCGCTTCCGCCTGCTGCGGCGATGGTCGGCGGAGTTCCTGCTGCGCAAGGACTATCGCACCGACTGGGAGATCGAGCTGCGCGAGCAGTACGCGTTCTGGACTGTGGGCGAATTCGCGCGCATCGCCGAGCGTGCCGGCACCCGCGTGATCCGCGCCGCGCCGATCCACAACCCGTGGATCCTGCAGCATCGCTTCGCCGGCCGCGTACGCCGCTTCGACGAACGCCTGCGACCGCTGCCTTGGCCCGCGACGAACGTGGTGCTGGTGGCGCAACGTGTGGCACCGGGCCGGGCGCTGCGCCTGCGCGAGCAGCGGCTGGACGACGCGCCGCCGACCTACCTGCGCCAGACCAGCTGGCGTGGGGCAACCGAAGTCTACGACCTGATCCAGCGGCCGACCGGCGCCGTCGATTTCCTGCCCTACAGCGTAACCGACGGGCGCCTGCGCGTGTTGGCACGCAGCGGCTGGCCGCGACCGGCGATGGTGATGATGCGCCGCGGCGGTGATGTCGGCGAGGAGATCCGCTCGGGTCACGCCGTCGAGATGATCTCGCTCGCATCAGACGGAAGCAACCCCGGTGCCGACTTCGTGGCACGCTCCGGCCTGTCCGTGCCGGACACGGTGCGTTTCGAGCGGCTGCTG
>DATEIF010000141.1:0-9818 GCA_035279205.1 Vineibacter sp. | reverse complement strand
ACGAGCAGGACCAACAGCGCGCTGGCCTGCGAGGGATAGCCGCTGTTCATGTAGCTGTACGCCAGCACCGACACGTTGGGTGTGGTCGGCGGCAGCAGCAGCAATGGAAAATCGAGCGTGCCGGCGGCGATGATGGCCGTCACCAGCCAACCCACCAGCAGGCTTCGGCCCAGCAGGCGTGCCACGATATCCACCAACACCCGCGTGCGCGAGGCGCCGCTGACCGACGCCGCCTCCTCCAGGTCGCCCGAGATCTGCACGATACCGCCGCGCACGATGCGGCTGGCGATCGGCGTGACGAAGACGACGATTCCGATCAGCGCCAGCCAGAACGTGCCGTACAGCAGGCGCAAGCCGGGCACCGAGACGTAGGCCAGCAGCAGCCCCACCGCCAGCACCACGCCGGGCATGATGATCGGCAGCACGGCGACGCTGTCGAGCAGCACCTCGAGCCATCGCGGCGAATGACGACCGGCGTAGGCGACGACGGCCGCCAGCAGGACAGCGATCAGACCGCCGAGCAGCGCCAGATAGCCGGTCACCCGAAACGCCTGGGCGGTGAGCGGATCGGCGAACACCGCCCGGTAGTTGTCGACCGTGAAGGTGTTGACCCCGAGCGTCGTCTGGAACGATGTCAGCACCAGCTGAGCACCCGGCAGGATCAGGGTTACGACGACGTAGGCCACGATCGCCAGCGAACAGGCATAGCCCCAGCGGCCCAGGTCCCAACGCTCGCTGCGATATCCCTTGCCCGTCACCGTCACGAACTGATTGCGACCGAACAGCTTCCACTGCAGCGCCAACAGCAGCACGAGGGCGATCATCATGAACAGGCCGAGCGAACTGGCCGCCGCATAGTCGGGTGGCGTCGCGAAGTTCAACGCCTTGTAGACCTCGGTCGAGATCACCGAGATGCCGGCAAGACCGCCCAGGATCTGCGGCAGGTCGAATGCCCCCAGGCCGAAGACGCACCCCAGGATCACCACGCCGAAAATGGCCGGCGTCAGCAGCGGCAGGTTGATCCGCAGCAAGGTGGCGAACCGGCCGGCACCGGCGATCAGCGACGCCTCTTCATAGGAGCGGTTCATGCTCTGAAACGGCGGCAACAGCAGCAGGTAGCAGAACGCGGTCAGTTTCAGCGTGTGGACCGTCAGCAGACCGGTCCATGTATAGGCATTGAACGGCGTGCTCTGCGGCCCCAGGACGAAGCGCGCGGCGAGATTGAGCATGCCGTTGCCGGTGTCGGCGACCAGGCCCCAGCTCACGGCGTAAAGAACATGCGGCGTCGCGAACACCAGCAGCATGGCAGGCGTCAGCCAGCCGGCCAGCGGCACCGTCGACCGCGTCGCCAGGAACGCAAAAAAGGCGCCCAGCGCCGTGGCGACGGCCGTGCAGAAGACGGCATAGACCAGGGAATTGGCGAGTGCGACGTAGGTCGCCTCCTCGGTGAGGACGCGGATCACCGTGTCCACGGTCCACGCGCCCGGCATGCCGGGCGGGCCGCTGCGGAACATGCCGATCAGCAGCATCGACACCGGCCAGACAAACAGGATCGCAACGACCACCAGCAGCAGGCCCATGCCGGCGCGCGTCAGCCAGCGATCCCTGACGGCATCCACCGAGCGATACGCTGGGGCGTATCCTGCCGCGCCCGCCGTCAGTCCGGGCATGGCAATGCCACCGCGTGATGCGGGGAGACCCGTAACCGTACCGGCCGACCGGCCTCCAGCTCATGCGTCTCGCTGCCCGGATCGATCATGCGGGCGCGCAGGCGGCTGCCATAGGCGTTGACGCTGAACTCCGTCGCTTCGCCCATGTAGACGACATCCTCGAGCGTGCCGTCGAAGCCGTCCGCCTCGCCCGCGGTGCCGGCCTGGAACGCCGTGCTGCGCACGGCCAGCACCGCCCGGCTGCCGGCCCTCAGCGTGCTGTTGCCGCTGGCGACGCGACACATCAGGGTGATCGGCCAGCCCTGGGGCCGCACGCGCACGCGCTCCTCGCCGCGCTCGAGGACGTCGGCCTCGAGAAAATTCTCGAAGCCAACGAACTCGGCGACCCATCGGCTGGCCGGCGTCGCGAAGATCTCACGCGGTGCGCCGATCTGCTGGATGCGGCCCTGGTTCATCACGGCGATGCGCGTCGAGAGCGTTACCGCTTCGAGCTGGTCGTGCGTCACGTAAACCGCCGTGGTTCCGATCTCGCGATGGATGCGACGAAGCTCGGCGCGCATATGGGCGCGCAGCGACGCATCGAGATTGGAGAGCGGCTCATCGAGCAGCAGGACACGCGGCTCGCTGGCCAGCGCCCGCGCCAACGCCGTGCGCTGCTGCTGGCCACCCGAGAGCTCCGACACACCGCGATTGGCCAGGTGATCGAGACCGACCATCGCCAGGGCATCGATCACACGCTTGCGAATCTCGGCAGCCGGACGCTTCTGCAGCCGCAGCGGATAGGCGATGTTGCCAAACACCGACATGTGCGGCCACAGCGCGTAGCTCTGGAACACCATGCCCAGCCGACGTTTGTTGGGCGGGACGAAAACATCCTTCTGCGTGTCGGTAACGACATCCGCGCCGATCGCGATACGACCTTTGCTGGGCTGCTCAAGGCCTGCGATGCAGCGCAGCGTCGTCGTCTTGCCGCAGCCGCTGGGTCCCAACAGCGAGATGAACTCGCCGTCGCGCACAAGCAGGTCGAGATCGCTCACGACGGTGGCGCCGTCGAAAGTCTTGGACAGCCCTTCGATGGCGATCTGGCCGGTGCGGCCGTCATCGGCGGTGGATGCCGGATGCATCCCGCTGAGATTGAGCGAACGTCCGTCGCCGTTCATGACGCTCGATCCAGCTGCTCATGAAGCCAGGTGATCATCCGGCGCACTTCCGCCTCGCCGTTGGGAACCTTGTCGGGGATCTTCTGGAACTCATGGTCCACCCCGGCGAGAATCGAGGCCGTCGTCGGAACACCCTGCTTGGCCAAGGCGCCCACCATCAGCAGCGTGTGACTGAGCAACGCGTCCTGATCGCCGCAGGTCAGATACGTCGGCGGCAGCTTGTCGAGATCCGGACTCATCAGCGGGCTGACGAGCGGCTCATTGATGATCGTCGTGAAGTTCGGCCCGAGATAGGCGCCGATCGAGATCTCAGTTGCGCCCGCCGCATAGCCCGGGTCGTAGAGCCAGCGCGCGACATCCAGAACGGCGAACTCCAGCACCAACGCCGCGACGCGCACCGAAACGTCGGCCAGATCGCCGCCATCGAAGGACGATTCGACCCCGTGCAACACAAGGCAGGCTGACGCCGCGATATTGCCGCCGGCCGATGCACCGCCGATCGCCAGCCGGGCGGGATCGCCCTTGAAGCGGCCGATGTTGCGCACGATCCAGCGCGCCGCGTAGATGGTGTCCTCGACGGCGGCGGGAAACGGATGCTCCGGCGCCAGGGCATAGTCGACGTTGACGACGACGAAGCCTGCCGCCGCCAGCGTCATACCGAACTTGCGATCGCCGCGTGCGTTGCCGGTGAACCAAGCGCCGCCATGCAGGTGCATGACGACCGGAAAGGGTCCCTCGCCTTTCGGCACATAGATCTCGGCCGTCGGCGTCTGCCTGCCTTCCTTGCTGTTGCGCATCACCACGTGCTCGTGGAATGCACCGATATCCGGCAGATCCTGATTCAGGAAGTCATAGACGTGGGCGCCGCGCTCGCGGATTCCCGGAAGTTCGTCGACCGAGCGCGGAAGCTTGATGGGCACCGGCTTGCCCATGATCCTGGTCCGCCAGTTCGATATCTTGTCCGTCATCTGACTGTCTTGCGCATGTTTGAATGGGGCGATCACCGGCACACCCGCCGCTGATCGTCGACAGTTCGGCAACTCGCGCTAATCAGGCCTTCGGCCCGGCGGCGACACCCTGGCTGGGGGCACGATCGTCCCGTCGTCACGTGGCATTGCGGCGTTCACTCCCAACAAACGCATCCATCGACCGGCTCTTGGCGAGCTTCTGTCTTGTTATCGACGGACACTATCCCGGCGGCATCACCTCGCCGCACGACTTGCAGGTGCGGAAGGATTCGTTCTCGAAGAAGCGAGCGTAAGCCTTGGAAACCGGGTCAGCTGTATAATCCGATACAACGAACCGCTCGTTGTGCAGGAGCGTGTCGCATTTCTGGCAGAACCACAGGAACTGGTCGATCTCGCCCTCCCGCCGCCGGCGCTCGGTGATCAAGGCGAACGCATCGGGAGGAAACCGCGGCGAATGCGGAACGCCGGCCGGCGTGAAGATCGCCGCCTTCTCGGGAATCGTCGCAATCTCCTCGCGCCCGTCAGGCGTTCGATAGTGGAGATTCATCGTCCCCTTGATCATGTACATGACTTCATCGCTTGGATTGATATGGAACTCGCTGCGATACTCGCGACCACGGGCGATGAATCCGATCGATTCGGAGTGCTGCCACAGCACGCTGACACGCTTGCCGCTCTCACCCAGCTGGCGCGCGTGTTGCTCGAGGTTGACGATGGGCATCGTGAACATGGGCACCTCCTCGGGATCTCAATGTCGCCCGCGTGTTCAGTCGAGCACGGCGATGCAGTCGATCTCGACATTCACACCCGCGCGGTGCGGGGTTCCCCCGATACATGTCCGCGTCACCTTCTCGCCGGCGAGGACCTCGCGGAACACCTCGTTGAAGCGAGGAAAGTCGGCAACGTTGCGCAGCACCACCCGCATGTTGACGACATTGGCGAGCGTGGCGCCGCCGGCCTCCAGGACGCTGATCAGGTTGGCGAGCGTTCGGCGCGTCTGGACCTCGATGTCGCCGTCGACCACGGTCTTGGTCGCCGGATCGAGCGGTCCCTGACCCGAGACGAACAGCATGCCGCCGGCGCGGATTGCCTGCACGATCGGCGGCGGCTTCGCTGAATCGGTGAAACCGGTTGTCGGCGCCGACTTGGAGGTGATGATTTCCTTCACGTCCCTCGTCTCCGCATGAAGTGCGCACACGATACGGGCAGCGGTGTCGTCTTCCGCAGGCTGGGCTGCGACGCGGGCGCGCAACCGCATGGCATTGCAGGCCCGGTCCGACGCCGTTCCCCAGCACCGCTGCACCCTTTCACTCGCCTGCAATAGTGTCAAGGAATTTCGAAATTTTTGGTAATTAACGATCTACATACCGCCTATTACTTCGAATAATAAGCTGCCTTGCTTTAAAATATCGAAATTCTATGATACGTCGCACCATGCCCGAGCGCGCAGCAACTGCTTCCATGGACCAGTCCGCGCCTAAGACGCTCGCCGACTCGGCTTACGCCCACATCCGTGCCGATATCATCTCCGGCGTACTACGCGCGGGATGCAAGCTGCGCCTTGAAAGCGTGAGCAAGCAGTATCGCGTCAGCATGAGTCCGCTCCGCGAGGCGCTGTCGCGCCTGGTGAGCGACACGCTGGTCGTTAGCCGAGGACAGCGGGGTTTCTGGGTTGCACCGCTGTCATTGGCGGAACTGGACGACCTGACGCGTGTGCGCGGCCTGGTCGAGATCGAGGCGTTGCAGCTGTCGCTGCAGAACGGCGATCAACAATGGGAAGAGAACGTCCGCCGCGCCTTTGCCGAGCTCTCGCAGGCGGAGGAGCGTTTCCGCAAGGAAGGCGATCGCCATGTCCAGACATGGGAGCTCGCCAATCAACGCTTTCACGAGGCGCTGGTGGCGGCGTGCGGATCACCGTGGCTGATCCGGCTGCAGCGCCAGCTCTATGCCCAGTCCGAACGCTACCGTCGCGTGTCGCTGCAGGCCCACTCTCCCGTCCGCTGCGTTCATGACGAGCATGTCGCCCTGTTCGAAGCGGCCATGGCGCGCCAAGTGCTCAAGGCCAGCCGCATCGCTGAGCTGCATCTGCGCAACACGGCCCTGACGGTGCGCGACAACCTGAGCCGCGTCATCGGCTTCGGCGTTGCCAGTGATGCGCCGTGCATCTCCGCCGCCTAGACCGGCTGCGTCCGATCAACGTCTATTCCAAGACGAGCCATGGCTGTATCACGCTAGGATACGCGCTGTCACACGACCGTGCTCCGGTCGACATACGCAGGGATGACCCAGGATGAGCGATAAGCCGCCGCACAGAATCGACGTCCATCATCACTTCCTGCCGCCCGACTACGTGCGGGCCGTGGGCGAAGAACCGATCGGCAGCCTGCTCGTATCGGGCAAGGTACCGGACTGGACGCCGGCACGGTCCGTCGAAGTGATGGACCGGCACGGCATTGCATGCGCGGTCGTCTCGATGTCGGCACCGGGCCTCTGGTTCGGCGATGCCGATACCACGCGTCACCTGTGCCGACACTGCAACGAATATGCCGCCAAGATGCGCACCGATCACCCCGGCCGCTTCGGGCTGTTCGCCTCGCTGCCCTTGCCCGATGTCGACGCGTCCCTGGCGGAGATCGCGTTCGCACTCGACGTGCTGCAGGCCGATGGCATCGGGATGCTGACGAGCGTCGGCGATCGCTACCCTGGTGATCCGGCATTCGCACCGGTCTTCGACGAGCTCAACAGGCGGGGTGCCGTCGTCTATTTCCACCCCGCGGCCGGGGCCTGCGGACAATGTCTTTCCGACATCCCGGCGGCGACCCTGGAGTTTCCCTTCGATACGACGCGCGCCATCGTCAGCCTGCTGTTCAGCGGCACGCTGGCGCGCTGTCGCAACATCAAGTTCATCTTCTCCCACGCCGGCGGCACGCTGCCGTTTCTCGCCGACAGAATCGCCAGGCTCGAGGCGCGACCGGCGTTCAAGCAGCACGTGCCGGATGGCGTCATCGCGGAATTGAAGCGGCTGAACTTCGACACCGCATTGTCGGCCAATCGCTACATCTTCAGTGCGCTGCTGCAGCTGATCGAGACCGACCGGATCCTGTTCGGCAGCGACTATCCCTTTGCGCCGGAACCGACCACGACGGCGACCGTGCGCGGCCTTACCGAGCTGGGCCTGGCGCCCGACGTTCTCGCCGGCATCGAGCGCGACAATGCGTTGAAACTGATGCCGGCGCTGCGCCCCGCCTAGGGCGATTCGCTACTGTCGTCCTGAGCGCAGCGAAGGACCCTGCGGTGCGTCGACCCGCACGAACGCGCGGTCATGAAGAGGAAGATTTACCACAGAGGCACAGAGAACACAGAGACACACAGAGAACAATCTTCGCGCGCGCCGAAGGTGCGCCATGGCCCTATCTCTGTGTGCCTCTGTGCCTCTGTGGTAAATTCTTCATTCCGTACATGTCTGCCGACGCGGTCGGCGCACTGCAAGATCCTTCGCTGCGCTAAGGATGACGGGGCGGTCGACTCGACTTGCCGTTCCGAACCGTGCTGGCCGACTGCCACCGGTTTGTCCTACGCTGCGCGCACGCGACAGCGGGAGGACGTCATGGAACGGCGCCGGCTTGGACGAACGGAGCTGAAGACATCCGCCATCGGGTACGGCTGCGGCGCGGTCGGTGGCCTGATGGTGCGCGGCAGCGCTGCGGATCAGGAACGCGCCATCGCGCGTGCCGTCGAGCTCGGCATTAACTACTTCGACACCGCACCGCTTTATGGCGACGGCGAATCCGAGCGCAATCTCGGCCGCGTCCTGGCCAAGCTGCGGCCTGACATCGTCCTTGGCACCAAGGTGAGGCTGGCGCGCGGCGCGGCGGGCGATGCCGTGGCCGCGTCGCTCGAGGACAGCCTGCGCCGGCTGGGGCGCGACCATGTCGATCTGTTTCAGCTCCACAGCTCGATCACGATCAACGGCGATGGCACGTCACTGCCGGTCGATGCCGTGCTGGATGACGTTCACGCCGCCTTCGACCGTGTGCGCCGACAGGGCAAGACGCGATTCATCGGCATTACGGCAACCGGCGAGACCGCCGCGCTGCACAAGGTCGTCGCGGCCGGTGCGTTCGACACGGCACAGATCGTCTACAACATGTTGAACCCGTCAGCCGGCGGTGCGGCACCGCGCGGCATGCCGGGCCAGGACTATGACCGGCTGCTGGACCACGCGCGACGGGCGGACGCCGGTGTCATCGGCATCCGGGCGCTGGCCGGCGGCGCCCTCAGTGGCAACGAGTCCCGGCATCCCATCGCCATGCAGGTCGTCGCCCCGATCGGCTCCGGTGCGGACTATGCCGCCGACGCGCGGCGCGCGCGTCAGTTCGACGTGCTCGTGCGCGAAGGTCACGCCGGCAGCCTGATCGAAGCGGCGCTGCGCTTTGTCATCGCTCATCCGGCGATGACCACGGCGCTGGTCGGCACAGCGAGCCTCGATGAGCTCGAGGTCGCGGGACAGGCAGCGAACAAGGGCCCGCTGCCGCCAGCGGCGCTCGATCGGCTGGCCACGATCGCGGCCACGCTGGGCTGAAGGTTGTTGCCGGCTTCAGCCCCAGACGTCGCGCGCCGTATCGACAACCAGCCGCAGCTTGGCGATCTGCTCGTCCAACGTCAGCGCATTGCCGTCGACGGTGGATGAGAAACCGCATTGCGGGCTGAGGCAGATCTGATCGAGCGGCACGTATTTCGACGCCTCGTCGATACGCCGCTTCAGATCATCCTTGTTCTCCAAGGCGCCCTTCTTGGTCGTCACGAGTCCCAGGACCACCATCTTGCCCTTGGGCACGAAGCGCAGCGGCTCGAAACCGCCCGAACGGGCATCGTCGTACTCGAGGAAGAAGCCGTCCACGGCAAGCTGTCCGAACAATGCCTCGGCGACATGGTCGTAGCCGCCGGCCGCCACCCACGAGGAGCGGAAGTTGCCGCGGCACATGTGCGTGCAGACGGTCATGCCCGGCGGCTTGCCGGCCAATGCCGTGTTGATCAGGCGAATGTACGTCAGATGCTGCTGCTCGCCGTTGCCACCCAGCTCGGAGATGTGTTGGCGTTGCGCCGGATCGTTCAGGTAGGCAAGGCTGGTATCGTCGAGTTGAAGATAGGTGCAACCGAGTTTCGCCAACGCGGCGATCTCATCGGCATAGACCGCGGCGAGGTCGTTCCAGAATTCTTCCATATCCGGATAGACCGACGCATCGATGGCGGCACGACCGCCGCGATAGTGCATCATGCTGGGCGATGGAATCGTGAGCTTCGGCGTCGCCGAAGCGACGGACTTCAAGAACTGAAAATCCTCGCCAAAGATGCATGACTGCAGCTTCAGCCTGCTGGTAACGCGTAGCGCCGCCGGCGTGAACTCGATGACGCCTGCCTCGTTGCGGAACTGGACCTTGAGGTTGTCCTGCGTCTTGGTGACGCCGCCGACCTGGTACAGGTAATCCATGTGCCAAGAGGCGCGGCGGAATTCGCCGTCGGTGACACCCTGCAGGCCGATATCCTCCTGCAGCTTGACGGCATCGCGAATCGCGCTGTCCTCGACGGCACGCAACTCGGCCGCCGAAAGGCGGCCTGCCATGCGACCGTCGCGCGCCTGCAGCAGATCCTTGGGCCGCAACAGGCTGCCCACATGATCGGCGCGGAACGGTGGCTTCTTGTTTCCGGTCATACGCTTTCTCCGCAACATCGTATCGTGACGGATTTTACGGCGCGCTTGGCGAAATCCCAGCCCGAACACCATCACCTTGCCGCAATTGTCGCCCGGAAGACATGGCGATGTCTGTTCCGCGAAGGAACGGTCCGCTCCGGATTCAATGTCCATTGAGCGACCGCCAGCAGGCATCTAGACCCAGAGTGTGGCTTGGGGGCCGAGGAGGGCATGAATGCGCCGTAACGCTGTTGTGATCGCCGACGACGAAGCGATCAGGACCGGGAAGGTCCTGCAATGGCTCGAGTCGCAGGATGTCAGCGCCTAC
>DATEIF010000140.1:0-2531 GCA_035279205.1 Vineibacter sp. | reverse complement strand
GAGGGGGACCCGACGTGGTCTTGAAAACCGAGATCGCGTTGCCGCGGCGATACCACGTGGTCTTGGTAACTGACACCACGTCGGCTCCCCCTCCGCCCTTCGGGCACCTCCCCCAACGTTCGTTGGGGGAGGGAAGGCGAACGCGCCTTTGGTTGCGGCCAACGGCTGCGCTGTGCCTCTGTGGTGACTTCTTCCTCTTTCATCACGCGAGCTCCAACGTCATCTCGCCGCACAGGTGGCCGGCCTTGTCGGCGGTCCACACCTTCATGCGGCCGTCCGCGGCCACGCTGCCGCGGATGGCGACGGGATCGCCGACCCACAGCGGGTACATCAGGCGCGCGGTGAGGCCGCGCAGCTCTGATGGCGCGTGCTTCAGTGCGGCATCGATCATCAGCTGCATGGTGAGCCCGCCGTTGTGCACGGTGTGCTCGTAGCCTTCGACCGAGCGCGCGTAGTCGGCGTCGTAGTGGATGCGGTGCGCGTTCCAGGTGATCGCCGAGTAGCGGAACACCAGGGTCTCCGACAGCAGCACCGTGTGCTCCCACGCGTGGTCCGTGGGCGCCGCGGCGGGCACGGTGGCGGTGGTCTTCTGGCCCGCCGGCGTCGCCTCGCGGTAGATGGCGTCGAACTCGTCGACGGCCAGCACCCGGCCGGCCTGCTCGATGGTGTTGCGCAGGGTGAGCACGAAGATGTTCCCGGAGCGGCCGCTCTTGGGCACGATGTCGACGACCTCGGACTTGCGCACAGCGGGCTCGGCGATGCGCAGGCCGCCCATCAGCTTCAGCCGCCTGCCGGCGCCCATGCGCCGCGGCATGGGGATCGGCGGCAGCACCACGCCGCCCTTGGCATGGCCGTCCTCGCGCAAGTCGGACTGGCGCGCGATGTCGACGAAGAACATCGAGAACCAGTGCGACGGCAGTTCCATGCCGGCCTTGAAGGAGTCAGGATCGCGATCGAGCATCGAGGCGACGCGCCGCACCATCGGCAGGCCGATATCGTCCTCGATCACGCGCACGCGCCCGATCCAGGGCCGCAGGGTGGTCATGGCGTCGTCGAGGGCGGTGGTCATGCGCGTGCCTTCTGGTGTTGCGGTGTTGGCTGACGCTAGCAGGACGGGCGCACACGGACCACGCCAGCAGCCGCATAAGCGCTCTGTCATCCCTCGCTGTGCCCGGGGCGACAGCGGCGCCTTTGCCAAGCCTCCTGGACCGTGCCAAGCTGATTCCGCTTCGCGGAATCGCTGAGCGAACAAGAAAACATCGGGAGGAGTTTCATGCAGCGTCGCAAATTCGTGCGTTCCGCCGGCCTGGGCGGTGGCGCCATGGTTGCCACCGCCACGCTTGCCGCGCCGGCGATTGCCCAGTCGATGCCGGAGTTGAAGTGGCGCCTGGCCTCGAGCTTCCCCAAGTCGCTCGACACGCTCTTTGGCGCCGGCGAGGTGTTCGCCAAGTACGTCGCCGAGGCGACCGACAACCGCTTCCAGATCCGCGTCTTTGCCTCGGGTGAGATCGTGCCCGGGCTGCAGGTCGCCGACGCGGTGCAGAACGGCACCGTCGAGTGCGGCCACACCGCCGGCGTCTATTATGTCGGCAAGGACCCGACCTGGGCGTTCGATACCGCCCTGCCGTTCGGCATGAACGCGCGCCAGCAGGATGCCTGGTACAACTGGGGCGGCGGCCGCGAGCTGCTGACCGAGTTCTACAAGGGCTACAACATCCACGGCATGGCCTGTGGCAACACCGGGGCGCAGATGGGCGGCTGGTTCCGCAAGGAGATCAAGACCGTCGAGGACATGAAGGGCCTGAAGTTCCGCATCGCCGGCCTCGGCGGCGAGGTGTGCAACCGGGTCGGCGCCGTCACGCAACAGATCGCCGGTGGCGAGATCTACCCGGCGCTGGAAAAAGGCACGATCGATGCCGCCGAATGGGTCGGGCCGTACGACGACCAGAAGCTCGGCTTCTACAAGATCGCGCCGTACTACTACTACCCGGGCTGGTGGGAAGGCGGACCGCAGACCTCGGCTTACGTCAATCTCGACAAGTGGAACGAGCTGCCCAAGCACTACAAGGCGGTGATCGAAGCGGCGGCGGCCAAGGCGCACACCCTGATGGTCTCCAAGTACGACACCCAGAACCACAAGGCGCTGCGCGAGCTGGTGGCCGCCGGCACCAAGCTGACGCCATTCCCGGTCCCGGTGATGGAGGCGTGCTTCAACGCCGCCAACGAGCTCTATGCCGAGATCTCGGCCAAGAACCCGAAGTTCAAGAAGATCTACGACTCGTGGCGGCCGTTCCGCAACGAGGCGATCCTGTGGTTCCGCGTCTGCGAGTTCACCTTCGACAGCTTCATGGCGCGCCAGTCGGCGGCGAACAAGCTGTAGGGGTTATCCCTTCTCCCCGCGCAGGCGGGGAGAAGGTGCCCGAAGGGCGGATGAGGGGCTTCGCGATCTTGATACCGGTCGCGTTGGTGTCAGCAATCCTCGACTGATAGGGACACTGCGAAGCCCCTCATCCGGCGCTTCGCGCCACCTT
>DATEIF010000139.1:0-10025 GCA_035279205.1 Vineibacter sp. | reverse complement strand
GACGCCGCCCATGATCACCACGATCAGCGCCTTCAGCGTGTAGACGATGCCGATCGAGGCGTTGAACGACAGGAACATGCTGACCAGGGTGCCGGCCACCGCCATGATCGCGCCGCCGGTCGCGAACGCCAGCGCCGAGAGCCGCGGCACGTCGATGGCGACCAGCTGCGCCGCGATCGGATCGATCGCGATGGCGCGCATCGCGGTACCCAGGCGGGTCGCGCGCAGCAGCCAGTACAGGACCAACGCCAGCGCCACGGCCGCGGCGAACGCCAACAACCGGTTGAGCGCGACGGTGGCGCCCAGCACGTTCACCGGCAGCGCCAGGTACGTGTAGCCGCGGTACTCGCCGCCCCATTGCACCAGCGCCAGGCCCTGGAACACGAACAACAGGCCGAAGGTCACCAGGATGGTGTCGGCCTCCAGCACGTCCTGGTTGGCGGCGCGGCGCACCAGCGGCGTCAGCAGATAGCGGTAGACCAGCCAGTTGCCGGCGAACGCCACCGGCACGCTGAACAGCATGCTGGCCAGCGGATCGATGCGCCACAAGGTGAAGAACCAGAACGCCGTGAAGGCGCCGCCCATCAGCGCCTCGCCGTAGGCGAGGTTCATCATGCGCGCGATGCCGTACTGAAGATTGAGCCCGAGCGCGATCAGGCCGTACATGCCGCCGACCAGGATGCCGCTCAGGACGGCTTCGAACAGGACCACGGCGCGATGCTCTCAGCGGAGACCTTCCCCCGGAGGGGGAAGGTGGCGCGAAGCGCCGGAAGGGGGATGTCTCAACGGCCTCGGTGTCCGCTGTACAAACCGAACCTGGTCGAACATCCCCCTTCCGCCCTTCGGGCACCTTCCCCCTCCGGGGGAAGGCGGGACGCGCGACATCACCACTTGGGCTTGGGGAACATCAGCGGCTTGGCGCCGCGCTTGTCCGCGGGATAGACGCCGACCACTTCCTCGCCCTGCCACTGGCCCACGGCCCAGGCATTCTGATGAACCTGGTCGGTGAACTTGAACACGTCGGCGACGGTATCGAACGTGCCTGCCGCGATGGCATCGCGGATCTTCTTGCGATCGATCTCGCCGGCCTGCTCGATCGCTTTCTGCAGCACCTGCAGGGTGCCGTAGGTACCGATGGAGCCGATCTCGACGCCGCGGTTGAACATCGCCTTGTGGCGTTCGATGTATTCCTTCTGGCCCGGCGCCGTGGTGTCGATGGCGCCGTACAGCAGCACGCCGTTCTTCTTGGCGCCGAACTTGGCGGCATAGGCGGGAAACGGCGTGCCGACACCGGTGTAGAAGATCGGCGGGCTGAAGCCCAGCACCTGCGCCTGCTCGGTCACCATGAAGGTGTCGGTCGGGTAGCTGAAGCAGAAGAAGGCATCGGGATCGAGCGCCATCACCTCACGGATCTGCGGCTGCAGGTCGGAGACGCCCAGCGGATAGCTCTTGTTGTAGACGATCTCGATGTTGGCCTTCTTGCAGGCCTCGACCATGGCGGTCGCCATCTCGACGCCGAGCTGGTCGGCGACATGCATGATGGCGATGCGGCCCTTGATCTTGCCGTCCTTCTTCAGCTGGGCGCACATCGCCGCCAGCGGTGCCGTGCCGTTGTCGGGCTGAACCAAGGCCCAGAATGAATAGGGCCAGCGCGGACCGAGCTGGCGCACCCGCATCGCCGAGGCGGTGTAGTGGATCGCCGGGTATTCGTACTTGTTGAACACCGGCGCGGTCGCGAGGTTGGTCGCCGTGCCCCACGGCGGCAGCACCAGGTCGACCTTGTCGTTGAGGATCAGGCGCTCGACCAGGCGGATCGCTTCCTCGATCTGGCTGCGATCGTCGTAGTCGATCAGCTCGACCGGCACCTTGCGGTCATACTTCTTCAGGTAGATGCCGCCGGCGTCGTTGACGTCCTTGGCCCACAGCTTGTACTGCGACCACGTCGTCGACTGCGCGCCCGGTGCATACGGACCCGACAGCGCCACGGCGTAGCCGATGCGGATCGACTTCGGTGCCTGCGCGCGTGCGATCATCGGCAGGCTGCTGGCGGCAAATAGCGACACCCCACCCTTGAGAACAGTTCGCCTGTTCATGTTCTCCTCCCGAACGTGGCTTTTTATGTTGTCGAACAATTGTTCGCATTGCGCACGTTACAAAAAGCGTAACTGGTGAGTCGGTCTCCTGTCAAATGAAGGTTTGAGACCCAACGATTGGTTTCACCTCTCCCGCGAGCGGGAGAGGTCGACGCGCGCGCAGCGCGCGGCGGGTGAAGGCCTACACACTCAGCACCTCGTCCTTAGGCCCTCACCTTCCCATCGTGCTGCGCACGATGGGCCCCTTCCTCTCCCGCTCGGCGGGAGAGGACAAGAAGAGGTTGCGGATCGCCATCTCGATGTTGCGCGCTGCCTCGCGTACGTCGGGCAGCATCTTGCCGACCGCCTCGCGCCGGCGCAGCCGGCTGCTGGGCGCGCTGAGATTCAGCGCCGCAATCATCGCGCCCGACGTGTCGCGGATCGGCACCGCGATGCAGTTCACGCCGTAGTCGAGTTCCTCGTCGGTGAATGCATAGCCGTCGCGCCGCGCCTGCTCGACAAGCTTGCGCACGCCGGCCGGCGTGCACACCGTATGCTTGGTCAGCGGCCGCATCACCGCCGTCGCGAAATAGGCATCGAGCTCGTTGGACGGCAAGCCACCCAGCAGGATGCGGCCGGGCGACGTGCAGTAGGCCGGCAGGCGGCCGCCGACCGGCACCAGCATGACGCCATGGCGACTCGCCGGCACGCGCACCGCGAAGGTGATGTCATGGCCGTCGAGCACCGACACCGAGCAGGTCTCGCCGTGGATCTCGGCCAGCTCGCGCAGGTGCGTCAGCGCCACCTCCGACCATCCCATCGATGACAGATACGCATAGCCCAGCCGCAGCGCGCGCGGCCGCAAGGTGAAGTACTTGCCGTCGGTGGCGGCGTAGCCCAGATCGCACAAGGTCAGCAGCAGGCGCCGCGCCGTGGCGCGCGTGATGCCGGCGCGCTTGGCGACGTCGCTCAGGGTCAATGCGCGCGCTTCATGGAACACCTCGATCGCCGCCAGCCCACGCGCCAGCGCCTGCACGAAGTAGCGCGCGCTGTCCTGCTGCTGCCGGCGTGCGGCGAGGCGGCGCTTGCCCTGCTCCGCGCGCGGCCTGTCGAGTTCAAGGACGGCTGACATCGGCTCTCTCCTCACCACCACCGCGGCGGCCGTAGTTGACTTGGTCTTGGGCCGCAGAGCATATTATGCAAAAGCGTACAAACGTTCGCAATGCGCACAAAGCGCGGTCGGCCTCACAGCCGACGACTGCCGCGTCAGACGCGGCACCGGGATGGAGAACGCGATGCCGAGGCCGGACGACCTGCAGTTCAATATGTTTCATTTCATGCCTTATATCCATCTGCCGGAGGATCATAAGAAATACGAATCGGTATGGGTCGACTTTCCCAACACGATCTACGATCCGGTGAAAGGCAACCAGCTCTACACGCGCTACCTGCGCGAGATGGTGCTGGCCGACAAGCTGGGTTTCGACGGGCTGGTGGTCAACGAGCACCACTCGACCAGCTACAGCATGATGCCGGCGCCGAGCCTGATCGCCGCCGCGCTGATCCCGCAGACGACGCGGGCCAAGATCTGCGTCTTCGGCACGCCGCTGAACCTCGAGTATCCGCATCGCGTCGCCGAGGAGTACGGCATGCTGGACGTGATGTCGGGCGGGCGGCTGGAGGTGGCGCTGCCGCTGGGCACCGGCATGGAATACTGGGTGAACCCGATCAACCCGGCCACGGCGCGCGCCCGTTTCCGCGAGTCGATCGACATCCTGCTCAAGGCGTGGCGCGAAGACGGGCCAATGGCCTACGAGGGCGATTTCTACACCTACCGCTACCTCAACGTCTGGCCCAAGCCGTACCAGAAGCCGCATCCCAAGATGTACCTGGTCGGCACCGGCAGCCCGGAGACGGTCCAGCTCGCGGCCGAATTGGGCATGGGCTACTCGTCGGTGTTCGTGCCGATCTCGCGCCAGATGCAGGCTTTCGCCGAGCTGCGCGAGCGGTCGCCGAAATACGGCCATAGCTTTACCCGCGACAAGGCCATCATCGGCGTCATGTGCTATGTCGCGGAGACCAAGGAGAAGGCTGAGCAGGAGTGGATGGAGCACCTGTTCTTCTTCTTCAAGGACGCGCTGCGCACCACGCCGCGCTACCTCGTGCCGCCGGGCTACGTGACGCCGGCCGAGCTGCGCAAGCGCCTCTCCGGCCCCAATCTGCACGGTGATCTGAGCTGGGACGCGCTCACCCAGCAGTTCTTCGTCGTCTGCGGCACGCCCGACATGGTCGCCGAGTCGATCGCGACATGGTCCGAGGAAGCCCAGTCCAGCCGCATCAACTGCTTCCTGCACCTGGGCACCATGCCGCATTGGATGACGGTGAAGAACATGACGCTGTTCGCCGAGGAGGTGATCCCCCGGCTGCGCAGCAAGGCGCCGGATATCGGCCAGGCGCTGCCGCAGGCGGCCGAGTGATGGAGGCCGCCATGACCACCTTCACCCGCGAAGAGATCACCATCGCCGGCGTCAAGACCGTGTACCTGACGGCCGGCAGCGGCGCGCCGCTGCTGTTCCTCCATGGCGGCGGCACCTTCCATGGCTTCGAGTTCGCCAAGCCGTGGGTCCGGAACTTCCGCGTCCTGCTGCCCTATCACCCCGGCTTCGGCGAGTCGGGAGATGATCCGGACCTGTCCTCGATGCAGGACTACGTCATGCACTATGTCGAGCTGCTGGACCGGCTCGGGCTGGACCGGGTGAACCTGGTCGGCTTCTCGCTGGGCGGCTGGCTGGCGGCAAGCTTCGCCACCCAGCACACCAGGCGCATCAACAAGCTGGTGCTGGTGGCGCCGGCCGGCCTGCGCATCAAGGAGGCGCCGACCGTCGATCTCTTCCGCATTCCCGGCGAGCAGGTGCCGGAAATGCTGGTCCATAATTTCGAGGTCATCAAGCCGCACCTGCCGGCCGGTTTCGATGTCGACTTCGCCGTCGATCGTTACCGCGAGACCACCACCGTGGCCCGCGTGGCCTGGGAGCGCCTGCACGATCCCAAGCTGCCGCGCTGGCTGCACCGGGTCACCGTGCCGACCATGCTGGTCTACGGCGAGCAGGACCGCATCGTGCCGGCGGCCCAGGGGCCGCACTGGGCCAAGCTGATCCCCGGCGCAACGGTCAGGACGTTCCCCCAGGCCGGCCACCTGGTGCTCGACGAGCGGCCGGAAGCGGTCGAGGCCGTTCAGCGGTTCCTGCAATAGGCCGGAGCGCAGTGGCGCCATAGGCGATACTTGGCGCACCCACCTCACCCTGAGGAGCGGCCCATAGGGCCGCGTCTCGAAGGGTGGGCAACCGCACCGGCCCTGTGGCCCATCCTTCGAGACGCCGGCTGCGCCGGCTCCTCAGGATGAGGTTGGTGGCCGGAAACACCGCCAAGTTACCGCCTATGGAGACCCGCGCTCCCAGGCACTAGCGATTGAATTGGGCAGGCCTTTGGGGTTCACTGAGCGGTCAGCGTTTGTCTCGCCATGGACAGACACGATGCCGTCCACGTCGGTTTTCGGAACGCGCGAAACGCACGGCGTTCTGCAGCAGGTCGGCGCCCAGGTCAGCGCCTCGAGCGAGGGACTGGGCTGGACATCCGCGTTTGCCTCGACCCAGCGCGAGCAGCCGTACGAGGCGGACTTTGCGGCACTGTCCGACAGCCTGATGGTCCTGCATCGCGGCGGACCCGTCGACCTCGTCTACAACACCGGCCGCCAGACGATATCGCGCCACATTCCCAAGGGCGGCGTCTTCTTCCTGCCCGCCGGCCAGGAGTGCCGCATCCACCTGCGCGGGCTGCTCGACACCACGCATATCTATCTCCGCTCGGAACTGTTCACGGGCGAGGGGCAGCCGGCGGCGGCAACGTCGGGCCTGGCGCCTCTTTTCGGCGAGCGCGACCCGGTTCTGGAGCATCTGGCGGATGCGGTCGGCACGATCCTCGCCGAGGCGGCACCGTCGCTGGCCGTCGATCCGATCGCCAAGGCATTAGCCGGCCGCTTCATCGATCTGAACTTCCGAAAGCCCTCGTCGGAACCGCCGCGACGCCAGCTGACGAGCCGGCAATGGCGCCGGGTTCGCGACTTCATCGAAACCCACATCGACACCGACATCAGGCTTGATGCGATGGCCGCGACTTGCGGGGTCAGCCCCGATTATTTCCTGCGCACCTTCAAGGCCACCGCCGGCGTGTCGCCCTATCAATATGTCCTCAATCTGCGCGTCGAACGCGCCAAACGGCTCCTGACCGAGGACAGCACCGCCAGCCTCGCCGAGATCGCCCTGCGCTGCGGATTCTCCCACCAGGAGCATCTGAGCCGGATGTTCCGCCGCTTCACGGGCGCTACGCCGGGCCAGTACCGGCGCAGCAACAACTAGGGTCCGTGCCGCTACAATTTCGCGATTTTGTGCAGAACCGTCCGGATTTCGTGCAGGCCGCAGATCTTTCGCCTGGATAGGCTGTTGCCAAGATCAAGAGAGCCAGGGAGGCAGTCATGCCCGATGTGAAGACCGTGTTCGGCTCACTGGCGGATTACCAGAAGGGCGGTATCCAGATCATCAACGATGATCCCAAGAACTACGTGTTTTCGAACGTCTTCGAGGTCGCCTCGAAGGCCAGGCCGTACGAGCGCGTCGCCGTCGGCAAGAACTTCGAATACGTGATCGAGTGCCTGCGCGCCGAGGGCACATCGCCCTGGTACACCTGCGACCATGACGAGTTCGCGCTGGTCATGGATGGCTCGGTCGAGGTTCGCCTGCAGAAGATCGGTGCCGGACAGTCGGCGCCCGGCGGCGGCGACGGCGCCGTGCTGGTGAAGGGCGAACCTGAAGGCGCCAAGATGGGCCGCATCGTCTGCCGCCGCGGCCACATGGCGTTGCTGCCCAAGGGGGCCGCCTACCAGTTCCATGCCGACAAACCCGGCGTGATCACCATCCAGACCGTGCAGGGCCCGCTCACCATCGAGCGCTGGGCCGAGATCTGCGAAACCAGGTCGATCTAAGGGAGTCCCTACGATGTCGAGCGCCATCGCCGTCCAGGCCTCCGAGCCGGACAACTACTATGGCTACCGCAGCTTCAAGCTGGGCAAGTTCGAGTTCGGCCGCGACGAATACTTCGTCAAGGTGAAGTGGCCCAAGGGCAGCCACTTGATGCCGGCCGACGTCTTCCTGCGCGCCCTGCAGCGCGACGTCGCCTGGAACTTCTTCTACGGCACGGTCAATTTCGACCACGTGTTCGGCACGCTGAACCACTACGGCACGGTCGACATGTTCGCCGGCCGCTTCAACGACGCCTATCGCAACGCCGGCCTCGACTATGTCGAGACCTACAAGTCCGAGGAGCTCATGGCCACCTTCAAGGCCATCCTCGACGACTGGACCAACAAGGGCTACGACCCGTTCGCGGCGCCGGAAGAGACGGCCAATCCCTACGGCCGCAAGAACGGCAGCAACGTTGACGCCATCACCCGCCAGCGCGTGACCGCCCAACGTATGGTGGGTTGTGCCGGCGACACGCCGATCCGCACCGACCAGAACGGCTACCCCGTGAACCGGCACTTCGCCGACGTGCCGCAGGACCAACCCGAGATCCACGCCGAGAAGGGCTTCGAGGACGAGGTGCGCGCCTTCAACCTGTTCGGCTATCTCTCGCGCTCGGATGTGACCTGGAACCCCAGCGTCTGCTCGGTGGTGCGTGAGAGCCTGTACTGCCCGACGTCGGAGGAATTCATCCTGCCGGTCGAGCACGGCAATGACCGCGTCGAATGGTTCCTGCAGATGTCCGACGAAATCACCTGGGTGGTGAAGGACAAGGAAACCGGCGCCCCGCGCGCCAACGTCACCATGCGCGCCGGCGACATCGCCGCCATGCCGGCCGACATCCGCCACCAGGGTTACTCGGCCAAGCGATCGATGCTGCTGGTGTGGGAGAACAACTCCGGCAAGATCCCGGAGCTGATCGCCAGCGGCAAGGCACCGGTGACGCCGGTGAAGTTCTAGGTGTTTCACCTCTCCCGCAGGCGGGAGAGGTCGGCGCGCGAAGCGCGCCGAGTGAGGGCTTCACGCACGGCACCTCGTGTTGAACCCCTCACCTTCCCATCGGTGGCGCGATGGGCCCCTTCCTCTCCCGCTTGCGGGAGAGGAGATCAAGAGTGAGAAGCGCAATGGGCTACCAGACCAAGCTCTTTATCGGCGGCGATTTCGTATCGGCGCAGGACGGCGCCACGTTCGCGACCCTGAACCCGCACGACGGGTCGGTGATCGCCGACGTGGCGGAAGCGAAAGCAGCTGATGTCGATCGCGCCGTCGATGCGGCGCACAAGGCCTTCCCCGCCTGGCGTGCCATGCCGGCAGCCGATCGCGGCCGACTGCTGCTGAAGCTCGCCGATAAGATCGAGGAGAACACCGACGCGCTCGCGCGCCTGGAGGCGATCGACACCGGCCACCCGCTGAAGGACGCCCGCGTTCTGGACGTGCCGCGCACGGCCGCCACCTTCCGCTATTTCGGTGGCATGGCCGACAAGGTGCAGGGCTCGGTGGTGCCGGTCGAGGCCGGGTTCCTGAACTATGTGCAGCGCGAGCCGCTGGGTGTCGTCGGCCAGATCGTGCCGTGGAACTTCCCGCTGATGTTCACCAGCTGGAAGATGGGCCCGGCGCTGGCGGCGGGAAACACCGTGGTGCTGAAGCCCGCCGAGCTGACGCCGCTGTCGACCCTGCGCATCGCCGAGCTGATGGCCGAGGTCGGCTTCCCCGAGGGCGTGGTGAACATCGTGCCCGGCTACGGCGCCACCGCCGGCCAGCGGCTGGCCGAGCATCCCGGCGTAGCCAAGATCGCCTTCACCGGCTCGACAGCGACCGGGCGCAAGATCGTCGAGGCCTCGGCCGGCAACCTCAAGCGCGTGCAGCTGGAGCTGGGCGGCAAGGGCGCCAACATCGTGTTCGATGACGCCGACCTGAAGGCCGCGATCAACGGCTCGGCGTTTGCGATCTTCCACAACCAGGGCCAGGCCTGCATCGCGGGCTCACGCCTGCTGCTGCAGGACAAGATCGCCGATCAGTTCCTTGACGGCTTCGTGAAGCTCGCGAGCTCGATCCGCGTGGGTGATCCGCTTGATCCGGCGACGGAGATGGGACCGCTGACATCGGCCGGCCATCGCGACCGCGTGCTGGCCTATTGCAAGATCGCGCACCAGGCCGGCAGCGAGATCCTGACCGGCGGTGAGCCGCCCGCCGATGCGACGCTGAGCAAGGGCTACTACGTGAAGCCCACGGTGGTGACGGCACAGCCGCAGGATCGCATCTGCATGGAGGAAGTGTTCGGCCCGTTCGTCAGCGTGACGCGCTTCAAGGACGAGGACGAGGTGATCCGCATCGCCAACAGCACCGACTACGGCCTGGGCGGCGGCCTGTGGACGGCCAACCTGCAGCGCGCTCATCGCGTCGCCAGTGCCATGCAGGCCGGTATGGTGTGGATCAACTCCTACAAGCGCGTGAACCCCGGCTCGCCCTTCGGCGGCGTCAAGTCCTCTGGCTATGGCCGCGAGATGGGGTTCGAGGCGATGCACGACTACACCGACGCCAAGTCCGTGTGGGTGAACGTCGACGCCCGCCTGCCGCCGTGGTACCCGCGATGATACGCGTGCCGTACCGCGCCCATCGTCGTCCTGAGCGAAGCGAAGGACCTTGCGGTGCGCCGATCGAATGGCGACGCGCGTCCGAGACACGAAGACTTCACCACAGAGGCACAGCGCAGCCGTTGGCCGCAACCAAAGGCGCCTTCGCCTTCCCTCCCCCAACGAACGTTGGGGGAGGTGCCCGAAGGGCGGAGGGGGAGCCGACGTGGTGTCAGTTACCAAGACCACGTGGTATCGCCGCGGCAACGCGATCTCGGTTTTCAAGACCACGTCGGGTCCCCCTC
>DATEIF010000138.1:0-4071 GCA_035279205.1 Vineibacter sp. | reverse complement strand
ACGAAACATGCGCCGCGCGATCAGGGGCAGGTAGAGGAAATGCATCGCGCCCCAGAGAACCGCGGCCGTGATGGCGGCCACCAGCAGGGCCGGGAGAAAGGCACTGGTCAGGCGACCCGAAATCATGACGGCGATGACGCCAAGCAGGACGATCACCGTCGTGGCCACAAGCGCCAGCACGCGCGGCGACGGACGCATGTGCAGCCGCTGGGCCGCAACGACGTCGGAAACCTGCAGTTCGACGCGTGTCATATGCCTGAACCCATTAGGTGTCGGATCGCGCCGGCAGCGGACCGGCATCGAACACCAGCTTCACGTATCGCTTGGTCAGTCTGTCCCGCTTCAGGCGGGACAACCGATAGATCCAGAAGATGCCGTCGAGCTGGTCGATCTCGTGTTGCAGGCACACAGCCAACAGGCCGTCAGCCTCCTCGGTGCGTGGCGCGCCACTGACGTCCTGGTACTGCACGCGCACCCGCGCCGGCCGCTCGACCTCCTCGGTGATGCCCGGCATGGAGACGCTGCCCTCGGGATGGCGCGTCGTTTCGCTGGATGCCCACGCGATTTCCGGGTTCACGTAGGTGCGCACGCCCTGCGAGTCGTCGAGCGCGATCACGACCACGCGCTCCAGCACGCCGATGTGGGGTGCGGTGATGCCAATCCCGGGTGCCGCGCGCATCGTGTCCAGCAGATCGGTGGCGAGCGATCGCAGGTCATCGCCGAAATCCGTCACCGGGGCGGCGGCCTGGCGAAGGCGGGGATCGGGAAAGCGCAGGATCGGCCGCACGGCCATCGCGAAACTCCACAATGGCCCTGGGATGTAGGCCGGCCGCAGCCGGCGATCAATGGCCGGCACCGCCGCTAGCGCAGCCCGTAGACCCTTGCTGCGTTGTCGCGCACGATCTTGCGCCGCGTGGGCTCGGGCAGGTGCCCCAGCTCGCGGGTGATGAACTCCTGCGAATCGGGCCAGATGCCGTCGGGATGCGGAAAATCGGAGCCCCACATCACGTTGTCGATGCCCAGATCATCGATCAGCTTGATGCCGATCGGATCGGTCTGGTAGGTCGCGTAGCATTGCCGGTGCCAGTAGTCGCTCGGCTTCATCTTGAGCTCGAGATCCTTGAACTGATCCTCCCACTCCAGGTCCATGTGTTGCAGCACGTAGGGGATCCAGCCCAGGCCAGCCTCGCCGATCACGATCTTCAGGTTCGGATAGCGCTCCAGCGCACCGCTGTAGATCAGCTGCATCAGCATGTAGCTCATGTGCATCTGGAAGCCGGTGATGTGCACGGCAAAGGCACGCCGCGCGATCTTGCGCTCCATCTTGGTGTAGTCGGGCGAGCGGCCGCCGATGGTATGGAAGTGCACGGGCAGGCCGGTCTCATGCGCGATGCGCCACAGCGGCTCGTAGACCTCGTCGAACAGCGGGATCATGTCGGGCCGGTTGGCGACGTCGATGCCGCGCACACCGCGATCGGCAGCGCGCTTCACCTCGGCCACCGCCGCGTCGATGTCATGGCTGGGGATATTGGCCAGGCCAATCAGCCGGTCGGGGTGGCTGCGGCAGAAATCATGCAGCCAGTCGTTGTAGATGCGCAGCATCTCGACGGCGGCCTCGCCGTCGTTCAGCCGGCCGCTGGAGCCCAGCACGCCGTAGAGCACCTCGGCCTGCACGCCGTCGCGGTCCTGGTCCTTCAGCCGCAGCTCGGGATCGGTCAGCCGGCGGATGCCCTTCTTGCCGTCGTCGTAGAGGCCGGTCGAGGCCATGCGGTCGGAACGATGGATCACGCCAGGCTCGTACTTGCGCCCGGCCGATCCCATGCCGTTCACCAGCCCGAACTTGGCGCCGTTACGGCTCACCCAGTGCGGACCGTCGGGACCTTCCTCGACATAAGGCATGCGGTCGCGAAACTTCGCCGAGGCATTGGCGGTGAACAGATCCGGCGGCAGCCAGATGAGATCGATATGCCCATCGGCCGAAATGACGTCGTACTGCATGGGACATGCCTCCGTTCGGGATGGCGATGCTCTTGGTCTAGTCGACGGCCTGCCCCGGGAGGATACTCAGTGTAGCATGGGACGTATGTCACGTGTGGCACAGGCAGGGTGATCGTTCATGGCAACAGAAGCGCGCTCGCCACGGCTGGCGGTGCTGATCGATGCGGACAACGCGTCTCCGCGCATCGCCGACGGACTGTTCGAGGAGGTCGCGAAGCTGGGCGAGGCCAGCGTCCGGCGCATCTACGGCGACTTCTCGAGCTCGCGCCTGAAGGCATGGGCCGACATCCTGGCCAAGCACGCCATCATCCCGCAGCAGCAGTTCGCCTACACGACCGGCAAGAACGCCTCCGACATCACGCTGGTGATCGACGCCATGGATCTGCTGCACAGCGGCCGGTTCGACGGCTTCTGCCTGGTGTCGTCGGACAGCGATTTCACCCGGCTGGCGGCGCGCATCCGCGAGCACGGCGTCGATGTCTTCGGTTTCGGCGAACAGAAGACACCGGAGAGTTTTCGCCAGGCCTGTCGCCGGTTCATCTATACCGAGAACCTGCTGCCGGGCGCCCCGGCGCCCGGGCAGGAGGCCGCTTCGGCGGCCCGGTCGCTCGAGCAGCCCATCGCCGCGGTGCCGGTGCTGAAGCGCATCATCGCGCAGATGGATACGGAGGACGGTTGGGTCGACCTCGGCACCGTCGGCCGGCGGCTGTTCAACTTCGCACCGGACTTCGACTCCCGGACCTACGGCTTTGGCAAGCTGAGCGATCTCGTGCGCGGCACCGATGCGTTCGAGGTCGACCAACCGAAGGGTCGCGGCATGCGCATTCGAGTCAAGGCCACGCCGGAAGCCGGTCGGCGCAGGACGAGGCCAGCGCCGCGGTCGTGACATCGGCATGACCGCGGCCGAATCATGCGCATTTCGCGCCGCTTTCTTGCAACATTCCTACGCTCCAGACGGTTCGCCCGCAGCCTTTTCAATCGACATCTAATCTTTCACGCGGGGCTGCCGTGGCCGAAGACGTTCCAGCGGACGGGTCCTCGTCATGCGCGTCACCGCTGAAGCCGGGTGCGCGCGTCGGCGCCTACACGATCGGCAGAATGCTGCGGCACGATGAGCTCGGCATCACGTATGCCGGCCGTGACAGGGCCCTGTATCGTGACGTCGCCATTACAGAATACTTGCCACGCGATATCGCGATGCGCGCCGGTGACACCGCGGTGGAGCCGAGCTCGATGCGGTGGGTCGATGATTTTCAGTGGGGCCGCAACCGCTTTCTTGCCGAGGCTCGCCTCCTGGGCGAGCTGGCGGGAACGCCGGCGATTGTCGGTGCCCATGACTCGCTGGAGGCCAACGGCACGGCTTATATGGTGAGCCGGCGCGTGCGGGGCCAGACGTTGGCGTCACGCTTGGCGCGTCCCGGCGTGTTGCCGTACGACGCCATCGAACGCCTGCTGCCGCCGCTTCTGGACGGCCTCGAACGGGCCCATGGTCGCGGCCTGCTGCATCTGGCCATCACGCCGTCGACCATCATGCTCGACCGCGAGGGCGAGCCGACGTTGATTGATTTCCGGGCCGTGGCTGTTGCGCTGGCGGCCCGCCGGCAGGCGATCACCGCCTATGCGCCGGGGTATGCCGCCATCGAGCTTGCGTCCGATGGGCACACCGGGGCGGCCACCGATATCCACGCCCTGGCGGCGACGCTCTATCGCTGCGTTACCGGCGCGGCACCCCCCGCAGCGATCAACCGGCTGACGGAGCGGATGATCCCGGCGACGCAGCAGGCAGCGGGGCGCTATCCCTACGGTCTTCTGGCGGCGATCGATGCCGGCTTGGCGTTCCGCTCAACAGAGCGGCCGGTCTCCATTGCCGCATGGCGTCCCATATTCGACAGGCGCGAACCGATTCCCGTGCCGGCGGATGTGGCAGCGCTGGTGCCTGCGCCCGATCCATCGCCGCAGCCTCAATCCGGTGGTACCGCCGAGCCGGAAGCGGCCAGCGGATGGCGTTCGATCGTCGCCCGAGTCGATGCGAGTCGTTGGCATGAGGCCGTGCGCGTGACGCTCGCTGCTGCG
>DATEIF010000137.1:0-4962 GCA_035279205.1 Vineibacter sp. | reverse complement strand
CGTCGCGGCACTAGTCGACCGCTTGCTGGCCGAGAGGTGCCGCAGCAAGGATGGTGTGGGGACATCCCTTCTCCCCGCGTAGGCGGGGAGAAGGGATGGACGCTACATCGCCGCTTCGTGCTGCAGCCAGTCTGTGAAGGCGCGTACGCTGCGCTTGCGGGCTGCCGTGGGCGCGATCAGCAGGCGGAAGCTGTAGCCGCCCAGCACGGGACCGTCGATGCGGCGCAGGCTGCCGGCGGCAAGCTGATCGGCCACCAGCGCGCTGGAACAGAGCAGTGCGCCGAAGCCGCGCTCCAGCGCCTGGATCGCCAGGGTCTCCTCGCTGTACCAGGAGATCTTGGCGTCGGGCATGGAGCGCCCCAGCGTGTCAAACCACGTCGCCCAGGTCGGGCCCTCCAGCGCCGCATTCTTCCAGCGATAGCCCAACAGCGGCCGGTCAATGACATCGTCGATCACAGGCGCCCGGCCTGGCGGACAGATCGCCGTGCTCGCCACGGCGCCATACGCATCCTCAAGCAGGATCGTTTCCCCGGGCTGATCAGGGCGGTGCCGGCCGTAGCGGATCGCAAGATCAATGCCGTCGGCGCGCAGATCGACGACATCCTCCGACGCATCGATGTTGATGATGATGCCGGGATGCTCGGCATTGAACCGATCGAGGCGCGGCATCAGCCAGCGCTCGGCGAAGGCGCGTGTCGTCGATACGGCAATCGCCTCGCCGCTACGGCGCGTGTTGGTCTCGGCAAACGCTTCCGCCAGCGTGTCGAAGCCTTGCCGGACCTGCGGGTACAGCCGCTCGGCGGCGGCGGTCAGCACGATCGTGCGGCCGCGACGCTCGAACAGCTTCGTGCCCAGCGTCTCTTCGAGCAGCCGCACCTGATGACTGACGGCCGTCACCGTCACGCCGAGCTCGCCGGCTGCCGCGGTGAAGCTCAACCGCCGCGCCGCGGCCTCGAAGGCCCGCACCGCATTGAGAGGCGGCAGTTTACGCAATCACCCTCCTATCCCTCGACAAGCGCCGGACGAAGGCGTCACCATAGCGGCGATGGCTGAAAAATATATCGTGATCACCGGCGGCGATGCCGCCTATTTCGATCTCATGCGGGGCTGCATCGCCTCCCTTCGCGACAAGCCGCAAGGCCGGGATATCGCGCTGGGTGTGCTCGATTGCGGTCTCGAGCCCGCGCAATTGTCATGGCTCGGCGCGCAGGGCGCCACGCTCGTGCGGCCGCGCTGGGATTTCGACTTTCCCGGCCGCGCCGCGTGCAGCGAGGCGTTCAAGGCCCTGACGGCGCGACCGTTCCTGCCGGACTACTTCCCCGGTTACGACACCTATTTGTGGATCGACGCCGATTGCTGGGTCCAGCACTGGTTCGCCATCGACCTGTTCCTGAAAGGCGCCGCGCGACGACCGATCGCGGTGGCACCGGAGATCCATCGCGCCTTCCGTCACTACCGCCACGCCTGGCCCGAATTCAGCGCCGTCAACGGCGCGGCGTTCCGCGAAGCCTTCGGCGCCGCGATCGCCGAACGGCTGGTGCGCTATCCGCTGATCAATGCCGGTGTCTTCGCCATCGGGGCAGGATCGCCTGCCTGGCGCGCCTGGGCCACGGTGCTCGACGAGGCGCTGCAGCGCTCGACCAACATGACGGACCAGATCGCGCTCAACGTCGCGGTCTACGAGCGTGGCCTGGCGGCCGAGGCGCTGCCCAGCACCTGCAACTGGCCGGTGCACCATGCCCTGCCGGCCTGGGACGTCATGCGTGGCCTGTTTGTCGAGCCGTCATTGCCGCACGATCCGCTCGGCATCCTGCACATGACGATCTACACCAAGACCGTGCCCAGCTTCGACATCGCGCAGATCGGCGGCGATGCCGACGGCATGACCCGGCCGATGACAGTGCGCTACGTGCCGCCGGGCGAGGATCGCTCGCGACCGTCGACTCCGGACGCGTTTCGATTCTGATATCAGCCTTTCCGCCTCACCTGCCGGCGCCGCGGCTTTCGCCGCGCGCCTACTGTTCACGCACGGCGTCAGCGATTCCGAGCACCGACCGCGCGGGCCGGTTCAGTCCGGGAACTCAACCCGACCGTCGGGCAACGTCGTCAGATGATGGCAGCCATGCCGGCGTGCGGATGGCTTGTCCCATTTATCGTTGCCGTCCACGCCGTAGGCGGTCGGATCAGGCACATTGCCGTTCGACTGCGCGAACACGCTGTAGGGAAAGAGATAGCGGCCGAAAGAGTAGGGTGCGTACTTGTATTCGCGGTCGGCAACGAGAAAACAGATTTTGTGACGTGCTGCCTGATCCAGTCCGGACCGCCTGAGCTGGTCGACGACAGTCAGAAAGTCCTTGATCTTAGGGTCATAGCTAGCCGACGTGTTGTGAATCACTTGGAGAGTGCCATTTGGCGACACCATCATCTCACCGGCGAACAAAACTTCGCCGACCGACAGAAGTTTGTGGAGATACGAGGCTTGAGAGGAGTCGCTGGCTAGCTGGAGAGCGTACCATTCGCCACTCTTCGAGATGACAAAGGGTACATAGTTGAACCGCGTCCAGAACGGCGTTCCACCCTGGAGACACTTCCCGTCGCGGAATGACAGTCGCGCTTTTTTGCGCTGTTCCCGGTTGAGCATCTCATACGCGGTGTAGCAAAGGTGCCCCAGTTTGTCTTGCCGAGCCATCTGCTTCAGCCACTCGCGCAAAGCGAATGCGTCTACGTTGTCGTTGCCGGAAATACGAACGCCCGCACATTGCGCTTCGCGGAGCACTGTGCCGCCGTCATACGTTATGCCCTTAACGGTCATCGCATGCGTCATGGGGGTATCGTACGCGAATGCATGCCCGCGGGCTGCGGCGACGCGGCCACCATACTTCTGGGCCTTGTTGCGCTCCGCGGCGACCTCGCGCGTGAGGTCGGCCGAGAGCTGTTGGATGCACAGGTGCTTGGGCTTGGACAAGTCCCTGCCCTTCGCCTGTTTGTCCTTCATGTAAAGCTCGCACTTGCCGGCCAGCTTCAGCATGAAATCCCAGCGTGCCTCAGGTTTGAACTTGGGATAGTCGCCACGCTCAAAGGCGTTGAGGTCGCGATGGATCGAGATCAGTTCGTCCGAGGACCGCGTGCTGCCCAAGGATATCGACAACTTGATCCCGGTCTGCGTGCGGAAGTGGCTGCTGTGCATCATGGCGTCTGCTCCCTTCACCTGCTCGATGCCTGACGGCGCGGATGTGACAGTCGCTCTGGCCCGGGCCGGTGCCGGTCACCCCGTGAGGTTCCCCGCAGGCCAGGGAACCGCGTTGGGCGCCGGCGCCTTCGCCGGCCCCTGAGGGCGTCCTGACCTTGTGCTGACCCGAAATGCCGTGCCCGCACTCTGCCGCCGACGCGGCCAGCCGGGTACTTAAAAGTCCTTTAGAGATTCTTAAGTTCGTGATTTTCCAGGGACTTTTCCTGGAAAAGCCAATGGAAATGCAGCCCGTTCAGTCGCGGGGGACGACCCGAGGCGACGACTTGGCGACCGGTGGCACGCCTTGCGGAACGCCGGCCAAGCGCAATCCTTCGAGCACCTTGAGCCGGATGGCAGAGTTCCCGCGCCGGCCGGGTGGGCGGGCGTAGGACGCAAGGTTGAATGCGGGATCGAGTTCCAGCAGCTGCGCCACGGCAGCCTCGGCCGACCGACCGGCGGCGCCCAGCGCTGCCACATAGGCGCGGTGCGCCGTCAGACGCTCCGGACCGGCAGCGATGGCGCGTTCGCCCCAGCGCACCGCGACGTCCGGCCGCCCGGCGAGGAGATGGGCAAATGCCATGCAGGCCAGCGGCTCGCCGTCGCCGGCGTCCAGCGGATCCAGTTTTGACGCTTCCTCCAGATGCGGAATCGCGACTTCCGGTTCGTTCGCATAGACGTGGACCCAACCGGCCGCGCTGCGCGTTAGCGCGGAATTGGGATGATGCTCGACCGCGCGCCGCGCCAACAGCACGGCCACATCCAGCCGATGTCCGAGGTACGCGAACGCGATGCTGACCTGCGCCAACACGGCCGGCTCATCCGGCGCCAGCGCCAATGCCGCCTCGCCCAGCCGGATGGCTTCCTCGGCTTCGGCCGTCGTCCCGTCGGAAAACGACTGCGACACGCGCCATACGCGGCACCAGGCCGCTGCTGCCATCGCCTGCGCGAAGCCGGGATCGATCGCCAGTGCCTCGTGGAGGAACGACAGCGCCGCCGCGCAGTTCTCGCGAGTCATGGCGTGCATGCAGGCGTTGGCACGCAGCCACGCCTGGTAGGCGCCCGGCAACTCAGTGGGCCGCCGTCGCAGCTGCTCGATCTCGGCCCGCCTCAGACCCGGTTCCAGCTGTGCAACAATGCTGCCGACGATGCGATCCTGCAGGACGAACACGTCGTCCAGGGCATGATCGAAACGCTCGCTCCACGCCGGCACGCCATCATCGGTATTGACGAGGTCGACGTTCACCCGCACCCAGCCATTGGCGTGGCGCAGCGCGCCTGTCACGACGTAGCGCACACCCAGCTCGCGTCCGATCTCCGGTGCCGGCAGGTCGCGGTCCTTGAAGCTGAAGGCTGAATTGCGCGCCAGGACATAGAACCAGCGGATCTGCGACAGCGCGGTGATCAGATCGTCCACGATGCCGTCGGCAACATGGGGCGGCCCCTCACCCACGGTCCGCATCGGCAATACCGCCAGCGACGGTCCACGCGTGTCACCGGGCGCCGCGGCCGCAGGCTTGACCGGCGCCGGCTCGGACAGGCCGCCGAGCCGGTAGCCGACTCCGGGAACGGTGACGACGATCTCCGCGCCGTCCGCGCCGAAAGCCTTGCGCAGGGCGGAGACCTGGACAGCGAGATTGCCCTCCTCCACGACCCGGCCACGCCAAGCCCGGCGCATCAGCGCTTCCTTGTCGACCACGGCGCCGCGCGCTTCGATCAGACTGAGAAGAAGGTCC